>JAIBCI010000120.1 GCA_019694255.1 Saprospiraceae bacterium | reverse complement strand
AAGGGCAGTTTCCAATTGAAGAACCAATCTACCGGTATGTCCACAGAATGTAACAGGAGTGACTTAATGAGGATTTTAAAACGCTGATTTACAATATAAATATATATTATTATTATTTATTATTTGTATTAACACTGTGTTTGAGGCTTTAACTTTTCGTTATAAAACTTTATATATAACTTTGTCGTTCTAACCGGACTCTATTCGCCGGAAGGGGTTTCTACCTTTTCTATGCAGGATGCCGGTGAATTTTTAATCCATGAATGACTGATGAAAGTCCGGTATTGCATCACTATGCTTTTGGTATTCTTACTGTCTCTCAGCCGGGCAGAATACACCGTGTACCCACATCTTTCCTGGTCATTGAATGAAAAAATCCTGTTTAACTTTTACGAAGAAGAAGTTACGGAACGGCTTCGTGCGATGAACAGCATCGTGACGGTCAATCTGGATGAGGATGTTTTCTCCCAGGTCAGACGATTTGTCGTTTTGGATCGGGGATCTTCCAAATCAATTTTGTATCGATCAGAGCTTTACTTTCCACTCATTGAAAGGTTACTTTTTGACAATAACCTTCCATTCCAACTGAAAAATCTAGCCGTTCTTGAATCAGCGTTAAATCCTGAGGCACGCTCCTATGCCGGAGCGGCAGGGATGTGGCAGCTAATGCCTGAAACAGCGCGAAACCTTGGCCTTAGGGTCAATAAAAATATTGATGAACGAAAGGATCCGGTTGCTTCCACACGCGCTGCGATCACCTACCTGAAGAAACTGTTTGGAATCTTTAATGACTGGGCCCTGGTGTTGGCTGCATACAATTGTGGCGAGAATAAAATTCTCAATATCATGGAGGAGACCGGTCTGACCAGATTCGATGAGATTAAGAAATATCTGCCCAAACAAACCCAGCAATTTATTCCCACTTTTATCGGAGCGAGTTATTTGATGGAGTTTTACGGCGAACACGATCTTTTCCCCGATGATGCACAACTGCCGGGTCAGTATCTTACCTATGTCAGCATTGACCGGAAAGTTAACATGAACAAAATGTTCAGGGAGTCAGGCGTAGACCAGGAGATTTTTAAAAAATTAAATCCCTCTTTCCGGACTACAGAGATAAATCCAGGCAAAGAAGCCGTATTCATATGTTTACCGGACAGTATGATGGTTGAATTTGTTGACTATTATCTGAAGCTGCACAGAAAATTTGCGGACACTTCGACAATTGTTGAGGCGGCTGACCACTCATTAATCCTGGAGCTGATCTCATTTAGCCGACCTTATATCGATGCTCCAGAAAATGTTGAACCGGCAAGGGATGAAATGATCAATTACCGGTCCACGGATTATTCAAAGGTTGAAGAGGTTCCTTCACCTCGGGTTGAAAAAAAATCCGATGAGATCATTCACATTCTGAGGACAGGAGAAAGTTTGAGTGATGTAGCCGAACAATATCCACAGGTAACTATTGCGCAACTGATGAGCTGGAATGGTCTCAGGGAATTCGATTTTCTGCTACCTGGCAAAGCGCTGACCATTCGCAAATAAGTTGAACCGCCAATACGCATTGGTCTAATAAAGCCTCAACTTTTGCATTAGTCTACATTTCTACACCTTTGCATAAATGGATTCAATCGTTGCAAAAGTGTGATTAAACATTCATGGCATTTTATAGCAAAGAAATTGAGAAAATCAGGATACCTTTTGTCGAAGGCTTGTCAGAATACGGGACATCTGCTGGTGGATGATATTGTATGGGCTGATTTTGCGGTCCAGATAGACAAAGACCATTTGAAGTGGTGCATTGGGGTTTGCATCAGGTTGTAGAAATTCCTGCCTGTTGAGTCTGAATGCTTCGCGCATGAGACGTTTGATCCTGTTTCTTTCAACAGATTTACGAAAGTTCTTTTTTGGTACGGCAAAAGCGGCTTCGGGCTGTGCCCCCACATCCGTAATAATTCTGTAACGGCAAAGCAAAGGGTGACACAAAACCGATTCATTGGAAGCAAAAACAGCTTCAATAGATTTGCGTGATTTAAGTCTGAATTTAGCGGGAAACCTGTATTTGCGGCCCATGGCCGACAGCGAAAAGGTCAATTATTTCAACTTGCTCTCGTCTGAAACCGTCAATTTGTGGCGGCCTCTGGCACGACGGCGTGCAAGCACTTTTCTGCCATTTTTGGAAGCCATACGCGTACGAAATCCATGTTTGTTGGCTCTCTTTCTTCTGGAAGGCTGAAATGTACGTTTCATAACTAACTGATTATAAGACCATTATTATATGGGAGCGCAAAGATAACACGATTCGTTGAATCCTGCAATCGAGCACCATATTAATTATTCATATTTACTAAAAACTCCTCGTTGGTAACTGTTCCCATCATGTGTTTTTTGATAAACTCGATGGCTTCTTCGGGTTTCATGTCTGCCAGGTGATTACGGAGTACAAACATCCTTTGGATAATGGCATCATCAAGCAGCAGATCTTCTCGGCGCGTACTGGACTTGGTGAGGTCAATGGACGGATATAACCTTTTGTTGGCGAGGGTTCTGTCAAGCTGCAACTCCATGTTACCGGTACCCTTAAACTCTTCAAAGATCACACCATCCATTTTGGAACCGGTATCAATCAGCGCTGTGGCGAGAATGGTCAGCGAACCGCCGTTTTCAATTTTTCTGGCGGCGCCAAAGAATTTCTTAGGTTTTTGCAGAGCATTGGCCTCGACACCACCAGAGAGTACCTTTCCGGAAGACGGTGCAACGGTGTTGTATGCTCTTGCCAGACGTGTGATTGAATCGAGCAGAATGACCACATCGTGGCCACATTCGACCATTCGCTTGGCTTTTTCAAGTACGATATTCGCGACTTTGGTATGATTTTCTGCCGGTTCATCGAACGTTGAAGAGATCACTTCTGCTTTGACACTGCGTTTCATATCCGTCACCTCTTCCGGACGCTCATCAATCAGCAATACGATCAGATAACATTCCGGATGATTGGCGGCGATGGAGTTGGCGATGTCTTTCAGTAGAAAAGTCTTACCGGTCTTTGGCTGGGCTACAATGAGTCCCCGCTGTCCTTTACCAATCGGCGTAAAGAGATCGATCATCCGATTGCCGTAATCTCTGCCGTTGGACTGGGTTGTCAGTTTGAATTTCTCTTTTGGAAACAGGGGAGTCAGGTAATCAAAAGGCACCCGGTCTCTGATATTCTTTGGGTCCAGACCGTTGATCTTCGAGACGCGGAGCAATGCATAGTATTTTTCACCTTCCTTGGGCGGGCGTATGGCGCCATCGATGGTATCTCCGGTTTTGATGCCAAACAACTTGATCTGGGATGGCGAAACGTACACGTCATCTGGTGAGGAAAGGTAATTGTAATCTGAACTTCTTAGAAATCCGTACCCATCCTGCATGATCTCCAGCACGCCCTGGCCTTCAATGACACCATCCAGGTCGGCGACGAAAAGAGGTTCAGCGGGTGCTTCTTGTACTTCCTGAACCGGAGCATTTGCTACAGGTTCCTGATTTTCAGTATGTTGTGTCTGTGATTGTTCTTCTTCCTGGGGCCTTTGATGAAATTTTCTTTTAGGGTGCTGAAAGGGTCTTTTTTCTCTGTAGGGCCTCTCTTGCGTTTGCCCTGTCTCCTGTTGCACAGGTGCAGTAGTCTCTGCGGGTGCTGGTGTCTCGAATTTTAGTTCCTGCGGCTTGGTTTCCGGCTCAGGGGTATCGCTTTCAGGCGATTCAACCCTTCCTTTGGAGCTGGCAACGCGGGCCGGTTTCTTATCCTGTTGCCCCAGTCTTTTTCTTCGATTGCGCAGGTTGTTTTCGTCTTCCAGGATCTCATAGGTCTTAGAATTATTTTCAACGGGCTGGTTGTTACTACCGTTGCTTCCTTTCAGCGCTTGCTGGTCCAGGATTTTATAGATAAGATCTTGCTTGGATAGTTTTTTGGCTTCGGGCACTTGTAGGCCTTCAGCAATGTTCCTTAACTCGGAGACGAGCATCTCATTGAGCTGTAAAATATCGTACATGAAAAGAAATGTTATTTAAAAAATAAATGATCGGTTAATCTGAATAAAAACGGATAAAAAAATACAGGAATCTTGTAAATATGCGGCGAAAAGAACCATTTTCGCGCCACAAATATAGGCCTTTTTCATACACACAAGGGTTTTATTAAAAAAAATTACATGATTCGACCCTGACCAAAAAAGTCCTGTATTTTAACAAAATATGTAAAAAATGATAGAACTCAATACACTTCGCAATCAGACAGAAAGGGTCTTAACCGGATTGCGCAAAAGAAATCTTCCACAAGCGCAGTTGGATCTTGTGGATCAAGTGCTGAACAGTGATCAGCTGCGCAAGAGCATTCAGGCATCACTCGATCATCAGTTGGCTAGGCTCAATCAATTGTCCAGGGATATCGGACAGCTGATGAAGGAAGGCAAGAGTGATCAGGCCCAGTCAGCAAGAGAAGAGGTTGCTGCGATCAAACAAAGTACAAGAACAGAAGAAATTCGTCTGGTTGAAATTCAGGAAAAAATGGAGGGCCTTCTGGTGCAATTACCCAATGTGCCCCATGAGAGCGTGCCGGTTGGAACCAGCGCTGAAGACAACGAGATCTATGAAGAATGGCTTGACCCAATGCCAACCCTTGGTTCCGGAGCAAAACCGCATTGGGAATTGGCCAAAGATTACCGCGTATTTGATATGGAGCTCGGTGTAAAAATCAGTGGTTCCGGATTTATGCTTTACCGCCAGAATGGTGCGAGGCTGCAGCGTGCATTGATCAATTTCTTCCTCGATCAGGCCAGTCAGGCGGGGTATGAAGAAATCTGGGCACCGTTATTAGTCAACAAGGATTCTGCCCGCGGTACAGGTCAGCTTCCCGATAAAGAGGGACAGATGTATTATGTGGAAAAAGACGATTTGTATCTGATCCCAACGGCTGAAGTTCCGGTGACCAATATGTACCGCGATGTCATTCTGAAGGAGGAAGAGCTCCCGATCCGGCTTACTGGTTATACTCCCTGCTTTCGCCGAGAAGCAGGTTCCTATGGAGCGCATGTCAAAGGATTGAACAGAGTACATCAGTTTGATAAAGTTGAAATCGTTCGTATGGAGCATCCGGATCGGTCTTATGAGGCGCTCATGCAGATGCTTGATCATGTGCGCGGCCTTCTGAAAAAACTGGAACTTCCGTACCGGATTCTTCGTCTATGTGGTGGTGATATGGGTTTTGCGTCTGCACTGACCTTTGATTTTGAAGTTTATTCAGCCGCGCAGCAGCGCTGGCTGGAAGTAAGTTCTGTATCGAATTTTGAAACTTTTCAGTCGAACAGGATGAAACTTCGGTTTAAGAATAAGGAAGGTCAAATTAAGCTTTTGCACACCCTCAATGGCAGCGCAATGGCGCTGGCGAGAATCGTTGCAGCATTACTGGAGAATCACCAGACATCCGATGGAATACGCATCCCGGAAGCGCTCAGGGTATATTTTGGTGCAGACTTGATGAAGCCATTAAATGCTTAAAAATATCAAGGCAATTTGAATCTTTTTAATAATAAATTGTTTAACACAATATAATTTTTACAATGGGAATGGATTATTTCATATACTATTTAATCGGTGGGGTAATGACCCTGATTGGTTGGTATATTCATAACAAATTGCAGTCAAAATTTGCATTGTATGGTCAGCACCGACTCAATTCTGGAAGAAGCGGTAAGGAAATAGCGGAGCGAATGCTGGCACATTATGGAATTAGTGATGTGCAGGTACTTCAGGGAGAAGGATTTTTGAGTGACCATTACAATCCACTCAATAAAACGGTGAATCTCAGTCCTGAGGTTTATTCAGGCCGTTCTGTCGCGTCTGCTGCCGTAGCCGCACACGAATGCGGACATGCCGTTCAGCATGCCCGGGCATATCTCATGTTGCAGGTTCGCAGTGCGATCGTTCCGGTTGTTAAAATAGCCAGTATGGCCCAGCAGTTTTTACTCATGGGTGTATTTATGCTCGGTAATGCCTTTCCTTCACTGTTATTGATCACCATTGGTGTTTTCCTGGTGACGACAATATTCAGTGTGATCACACTCCCGGTTGAGTTTGATGCCAGTCGCAGAGCCTTGGTGTGGTTAGAAGAAACAAATGAAGCCAGTGGATCAGAACATGATGGCGCCAAGGATGCACTGAAATGGGCTGCCATGACGTATGTTGCACAAGCGCTAAGTGCATTGGTAATGTTGGTTTTTCTCATTTTGCGCTATCTTGGCAGTTCAAGAGACTAAACCGGAGGAATATTTTAAAATTAAAACATGAGTGCTGAAATTGAACAGTTAATACGTCAGGCCAAGACGGATTTTGATAAAGCCATAGAACATTTGCAGAAAGAACTGCTAAAGGTCAGGACTGGTAAGGCCAATATCGCCATGATTGATGGTGTGCACGTTATGTATTATGGTTCGCCTGTGCCCCTGTCTCAGGTAGCCAATTTAAGTGTGTCGGATGCTAGAACCATCAGTATTCAGCCATGGGAAAAGAAAATCATCGGAGACATTGAACATGCAATATTTGCTGCAAACCTGGGATTTACCCCGCAGAACGACGGAGAAACCATACGCCTTACTGTTCCACCGCTAACAGAAGACAGGAGAAAAGATTTGGTGAAGCAAGTCAAACACCACGGTGAAGAAACAAAAGTTGCGCTGCGAAATATACGTCACAAAGTGTTGGATCACATCAAGAAGGAAAAAAATCACGGACTCTCCGAAGATCAGGTACGTAACAAAGAGAATCAGGTCCAGCAAATGCTCAATGATTATGTAGTAAAGGTCGATCATGTCGTCGAATCGAAGGACAAAGAGTTAATGACTGTATAAGATTTGAATACACTGTTTCAATGAATCTGTGTAGGCTTAATTGTGGTCTTGAAATGTCATGAAAGTAATCTAATTAATTCAAATTCTTAATTCAGACAGTACCCACTTCTAACACCTTGTTCTAGAATTTTGATCGAGAAATATCTATTTATCTAAGGTCTTACTTGTTACTACACGCCTTGATATAATTTCTCAGATTTTGAATGTCACAACTCCTCAACACTTCATACCCGTTGAAGTATAAAATAAGATGAGACCTGATAATTGAGTTGCCGATAAAATCTTGATATTGACATTCTTCATATAGATTAAGTGCAGCAGTAATCATTTCAAACAGTTGACCATATCAATTCCCCTTTGTGAATTAACTAGTTACAAAAATTCTTGGGCAATAATGGTTATTTTCTGTAATAACAACGCTCTGTTATTTGAAACAATTCATCGAATGAATTTATAAACCATAATCCAATCTTTCGAACACCTGGCTCGGTATGCAATGTCTTGACTTAAGTAAATATGGAATGATATTCCAAAAGCTGGAATCGTCAGAGGTCAGGATCGGTTGGATATTCATGAATTCAAGCCAGCTTCTTTGAATTCATTTGAACGCTATAACAAATTGGCTTTACCAATGCTCACAATGAGGGCGTTGAGGTGGTAAAGGATTAAAAAGACGAAGGTCTCATAAGTGAGGCATAACCGAATATAGCAGATTACATGTCTAGCCAAGGTGAGTGAAAATAAATTCTTCCTAGGCTGCATTCAGGCTTTATTTGAGGAATGAGGTGCCATCGAAACCAGCGCATCGCCTTTAATATACCTGTAATTAACAGATTTCGGAAGATTATCATTGCTGCATGATCCATAATTGCTATTTTTCCGTAAATACTATTCGTTTTATATTGCTTAGCACAAATAATATTCGAAATTCGTTAACTTAGTAAAAAAATTGCAAAATGGTCAACGCCGGACAATCCCCAATGCACCGCACTTACAGCGCCCTCTTGTTGCACGCTATAGTGCTTATATGTTGGGTCGCCTACAGTTTTTACCAGCCTGTAATTTTCATTGACTTCGGTCTTGAAGCCATGAATCAAACCTACCTGAAGATCCAGAATGTGTTACTTGTTGCAGTACCGCCTTTGTCTGGATTTTTTGCAGATATTTATTTCAGAAACAGGCAGAAATTGTTGATCTACATGATGATTGCGGTTATTGTGACTGCCTGCCTTTTTCTGTCACTGGCCGGAATTTTCCTGAACGGGTCCGGTGAAGTTCTGAGACTTATTCCCTTCTTTATGTTGGTATGGGTGGTCAGTATGAATGTATTCTACAACCCGGGACTTTCATTGCTCGCACGAAGCGCCCGACAGTCCGGTTGGTCATATGCCTCCGCGATCACAGGATCGGTGACAGATATCGTTTTTGCGTTGGTCGGATTCCTGATTGTGTTCTTTAGAAGTCTCGGCCATTCCTATACCTTTGGGGCAGGTGCTATTCTTGTGATTGCCGCCAGCTGGTATTTTATCAAGACACACAAAATACAGAATTCGGACGAGTATATACAGGCAGCAGTGGTCAGCACTCATTGGATCTATTTTGTTGGAGCACTCACCGTAGGAGTATGCTCAGGTCTTGTTCATTATAAAATACTTCATGATTTATCGGAGCATATCGAAGGGTTGGATGGACATATTTTTATTCCGGTCATTATGGTACTATGTGCTATTGCGTTGCTTTGGCTGCATTCACGGTTGCATCACTACGGATTGATGAGGGTTTTTTCATTTGGATTTTTGTTATGTCTGATGGCCTATATACTTTCTGTATTCGTACATGGTATTCTAGGCACAGTGCTGTGTTTTGTGTGCCTTATTCCGGGAATTATCGGCTTGTCAGGATCAGCATTTGGTGCCGCACTGGACCGGATACCGGATCGATGGTCTAATCTAGGGACAGGTCTTTTCCTTGCGGGATTTAATAGTATGATATATTTTATCACCTATATTTAAGAATTGCATTCACCTGCTATTACAGCATTGTATTGAAAGAAATTACCACAAAAAGTATGGACAATACTTCTGCAATTGATGTATTTGTCATTTTATGCGGAACCCCAAATTAACCAAACATATTGTATTCAGTGAAATGATATTCATTCATTCTATAGATGGGATGCTTTGACAATTATCTTTATCAAATGGTTGCTAAACAGGTATTGAAGCTTCTTCTATTAGTATTCATTTTTTCTTCGCAGACACTATGCCAGAAACCCAACATCATCATGATACTCAGTGATGACATGGGATATGCTGACCTTGGTTGTTATGGCTCGAGAGATAATCACACCCCCCATCTTGACAGAATTGCCCGTGAAGGTGTCCAGTTTAACTCAGCGTATTCTGCAGGTCCCATGTGCACGCCAACGAGAACTGCCTTGTTGACTGGAAGGTATCCGGCGCGAACAACCGTTGGATTGATTGAGCCTTTGACTACTAAAAAACGTGATGCCGATTACGGATTAACAAATGAAACGCCATCACTTGGAATTTATCTCAAAAGTGCCGGGTATGAGACAAGACTAATCGGCAAATGGCATCTGGGTTTTCAACCGAGACACAGTCCATTGCAGAATGGATTTGATCAGTATTTTGGATTTCTCAGTGGCGCGTCGGATTATATTTCCCATGATGGAGATGGAAGGACGCCCGATCTTTTCAGAAATGATACCGCAGTGCATGTTGATGGATACCTCACTGACCTTTTTACACAAGAAGCTGTCAAGTTTATTGGATCTACACACACGCAACCGTTTTTTCTACTGCTCACCTATAATGCCCCGCACTGGCCCTGGCAGGGTAGGAAATCCGGAGCATATCCAGACACCATGGATTATACCGCCGGCGGATCAAAGGAGATCTATCGCGAAATGATCACTGCCCTGGATGACGGTGTTGGCGAGATCCTGAATGCACTGCAACAAAATCATCTGGACTCAAGCACCCTGGTGATCTTCACGAATGATAACGGCGGAGAGCGTTACAGTAATAACGGTATCAATCGTCAAGGCAAGATGACACTGTGGGAGGGTGGGATCCGGGTTCCGGCAATGATGCGCTGGCCGGGGCATTTAGCACAACAACAGGTAAATAGTCTTCCTGTCATCACCATGGATTGGACAGCTACGATACTTGCAGCGGCAACGGTTAAACCAAATGATTCTTTTCCACTGGATGGGCTTAATTTAATACCTCAAATTAACATTTCTAGCAGTTTAAAGCAAAGAACATTCTACTGGCGCACCTATCAGCGCAGCAAACAAAAGGCCATAATGAAGGATGGTTGGAAGTATCTCAAAATTGAAAAGGATGAATACCTTTTTAATCTTCGGAAAGATCCCGGCGAGACCACAAACTTGAAGAATCGCAATCCTATTATATTCAGTCGATTAAAGCGTCTTGTTGAATACTGGGAGACGACAGTTCTTCCTCCAATTCCCATGAAATAAGTACAACCCCATTGTCAAAAGACATCGGATTTTTCCATAGACTCTTATTTTCTTGAAAATTCTATGCAGAATTAAGTTTTTCTGCCTCCCGAGTTACTTACTACTCTATTTGGTAATAGGATACACGATAAGTATAGCTGTTTTAGCCCCTAACAATTGGACCTACTACCAGATTTGGTAATTGACTGCAAACGAGCTGATATAGATTTTTGCTTTGCAATTCAAGGCATTTTTAAAACACCTTGATTTTGCTTACTTATTGTATTTACCGTTCAAAAATCAAATCGAGAATTCATGAAAATCATGTCAACTTTCTTTGTACTGGGTTCACTCCTCCTATGGAGTTCAGTTCTACTATCACAAGCTGCAGGTGATTATCGGAGCAAAGCGAATGGATTATGGTCCGCGACAACAACATGGGAAAAATTTGATGGCAGCAACTGGGTCGCGGCATCCAGCATTCCTACAGACGCAGATGGTGAAATTACTATTATTGCCCCCCATAATGTCACCATTGACGCTGCGGTCAGCGCAGATCAACTTAAAATTAAAAATAATGGAGCATTAATAATTAAATTCAGTACTGCACTAACCCTAAAGGATCAATCAGGTGAAGATCTTGAATGTGATGGGCTGTTATGGGTCCAATCTGGCATCATCAATGGGCCGGGAACTGTTCAGATTAATTCGAGTGGTACACTTAAAATGGTAGGCGGTGTACTTAATGGTCCTGGTACTTATGCTACGACAATTACCAATAATGGAACCATTGACTGGGATAATAATACATGTCCCGGTTGCGGAGGTCAGACCTTTCAGCTTACACTCACCGGTGGAAAAATCATCAATAACAATATATTTAACATTAAGTGTACCACAATTGGTACTAACACTCAAAAGGTAGTGGACGGTGAAATAGTCAACAACGGAACCATCACCCAAAGTAATTTTAATGCTGCCAATACATTGCATTTTGATGTCAAAAAATTTACACACAATGCAGGGCAAATCGTAAGTAATGATAAATCTACACTAAAAATTGAGGCAGACAGTAACTCTACGCATCATGGCATTTATACCAAAAACGGAACTGGCTTATTTATATTTCAAGGTGCCGGAGAGCAAACCTATAGCAGTTCAACTGATTTCAACGGAAGCGGAGAATTTCAATTCATCGCCGGCACGCACACTTTAAATGGGACTTACAATGCTGCAAAAACAACCATTTACGGGGCCAAAGTTAACTTCGACATGTCGGTGGTTAATTTTAATCAATTCGCATTTCTGGACGGTGAGTTTTCAGGTTCTGCAGCAAGAAACATGAACAAAGGAATGTACTGGAATGACGGTGTCCTATCCTCCTCTCCATTTATTAGCGGTACTGGAGTAGTGACGATTCCCGCCGGAGAAATTTTAGATATTTCAGATGATTTTGGAATCTTCTACTTGTCTGCGCCAATAGTCAACAATGGAACTACATCCTGGAGTATAACAGGCGGAGGAGGATTCACAAGCTTTTTTGATCTTACGGGCGGAAGTTTTACCAATAATGGAACATTTACAATGAGCCGAGGAAACTTTAAAAAACAGCATATTGTTGGCGGTAGCTTCATTAATCATGGTATATTCAACCGAATGAGCGGACCAAATACGGGTGAAACTGTAAAAATATTTGGAAGCACCACATTTACAAATGACGGCAAACTTAATTTCTATCACTTGAGTGGAGAGATTACTGCATTTCTTGGAAGTCAAACCATCGGTGGCACAGTAAATATAGTGAGTGGCAATCTGAATATTGATAATGTTAATTTCAATGGTGACAGCCTGAAAGTCAATAGTGCATACATAATTCCTTCTGGAACGAACCGGTTAGTTTTTACTGGTAATTCACCTCAAATTTATAGTGGCATCGGCTTTGTTTTGATACCCAGAATTGGAATGAACGGCAATGGTGGAGTTCATCTCAACGGATATCTTCATATTTATGATCTTGACCTTGTCAATGGGCATATCTATATACATAATGATGATCTGGATCATAATGGCACCTTAACGGGTATTGTATCAGATAATAACTACATTGTAATTGCCGGGAGCGGAAATTATACAAGAGTTATTACTTCCACTGCCATACACCAAATACCAATTGGTACTGATGCAGGTTATTCTCCTATGGAATTAAAGATTTCAAGTACTACACATCAGGGATATTACAAAACCTGGGTATCAGACAATGTTTTTGCAAGTTATGATGCTAACTCAAATCCAACAGGACCGAAGGTTCCATCCGCTGTTGTCAATCGATCCTGGAGAGTAAGAAAAGATGGAGGTACAATTAATGTGGATGTTACACTGAAATGGAAATCAGCTTTGCAAAGTGCAAATTTCAACAGCAGTTCCTGCCGCTTTGGCACCTATGATAACGGTAGTGGAGCCTGGGCTGTTGGTGCGATTACCAGTGGTGGTGCAGGTCCATTGTACAGTATCCAGAAGACGGCAATTACATCGCTGACGGGGACTACCTTCGCAGTGGTCAGTCATTTTACAACGGCAACTCAAAATTTAGGGCCATTCTGCAGTGGAGATAACTTTAATCTGAATTACAATGCAATTGGTACATTCAACTCAGGAAACACATTTACTGCTCAACTCAGTGATGCTACAGGTGATTTTAGTAATCCGGTGAACCTTGGAAGTGTTGCTGCTACCAGCAGTGGTAGTATTTCATGCACCTTGCCAACTGGAACGAATACAGGAAGTGGTTACAATATACGTGTTGTGAGTAATAATCCTGTATCTAACGGAAGTCACAACGGAAGCAATATCTTGATCACAAAAGCGACTACTTATTATGCAGACAATGACGGCGATGGATTTGGAAATCCTAATTCGACCAAATTATCATGCTCTGGCGCTCCTGCCGGTTATGTAAGTGATAACTCGGATTGCAATGATAACTTAGTCACGTATGCAGATAATGACGGCGATGGTTTTGGATTTGGAAGTCCTGTGGCTTGTGGCGTAGGTAATCACGATGACTGCGACGATAACTTAGTCACGTATGCAGACAATGACGGCGATGGCTTTGGAGCAGGAGATCCTGTTCCTTGTGGCGTCGATAATGACGATGACTGCGATGATAATTTGGTCACGTATACAGATAATGACGGGGATGGCTTTGGAACCGGAGATCCTGTGGCTTGCGGCGTAGCTAATCACGCTGACTGCAACGATAACTTGGTAACGTATGCAGACAACGACGGCGATGGATTTGGATTCGGAAGTCCTGTGGCTTGTGGTGTAGCTAATCACGATGACTGCAACGATAACTTAGTCACGTATGCAGACAATGACGGCGATGGCTTTGGAGCAGGAGATCCTGTTCCTTGTGGCGTCGATAATGACGATGACTGCGATGATAATTTGGTCACGTATACAGATAATGACGGGGATGGCTTTGGAACCGGAGATCCTGTGGCTTGCGGCGTAGCTAATCACGCTGACTGCAACGATAACTTGGTAACGTATGCAGACAACGACGGCGATGGATTTGGATTCGGAAGTCCTGTGGCTTGTGGTGTAGCTAATCACGATGACTGCAACGATAACTTAGTCACGTATACAGACAATGATGGCGATGGTTTTGGAACGGGAAGTCCTGTGGCTTGTGGAATAAATAATAATGCTGATTGTAATGATAATAACGCCAAAATTCATCCCAATGCAGTTGAAATTTGCAACGGAGTTGACGATGATTGTGATGGGTTAACCGATGACGCTGATCCTGGTATTACAGGTCAGTTAACCTGGTATCAGGATTACGATGGCGATGGATATGGTAATGATGCTGTCTCGATCCTGGCGTGTTTCCAGCCGGCAGGTTATGTTAGCAATCATGATGACTGCGTTGATAACAACAGCGACATTCATCCTGGTGTTGTGGAAACCTGTAACAGTCTGGATGATGATTGCGATGGACTGATAGACGAGGGTCTAAATTGTGGTAATGACAGCGACGGAGACGGAATTCCAAACGACGATGACAATTGTCCTTATATTGCCAATCCAGGTCAGGAGGATGCCGACTGTGACGGGGTTGGCGATGTGTGCGATTTTTGTCCGGGTGGAAATGATAAAATTAATGCAAACCTGGATACTCTACCGGATTGTCATTTTATTCCAGCATACAAGGATATCATTGGAGGATGGAAATGTGGCAAAGACAAGGTGTATATAGCCCACCAAACCGGTAATGGAGGTTGTAATACAATCTGTGTAAGTTATAATGCCGTTCAGGCGCACATAGCCCACGGCGACTATCTCGGCAAGTGCGACGAAAGCAAGTGCAATCAGTCTATAAGGAAAGCGGTAAGTAATGAGTGGATAAAGTATTCTGGTGAGTATGACAATGCTTCAATTGATCTGATACAAGATTACCATATTTCAATTGCACCTAACCCCTCTATTGGAGAATTCCGAATTTCTGTTGAAGAAGGCAAGATCCAGTCTATGATGATCAATGTTTTTGATATATTCGGACGATTGAGAGAATCATTCATTACGACCACTTCAGATATTCTAATGATCGGACAGGATTATGCTCCAGGTGTCTATTTGGTGCAAGTAACGATCGAAGGACGCGAACGAACATTGCGGATTATCAAATCTTCAAAGTAATACATCCGTTAAAATAGAAAATGGAGTCCTTTAGAAGGCTCCATTTTCTATTTAATGGAATGAAGTCCATTTTTTATAAGTAATAAGACCACAAATGAATGATAGAAGGATGATTCAGAAGAGCACCTGATTTGGGTGACTTATTGTTATATTATAATTCCAATATTTTTTGCAACTTGCACTGAATTTAATATGACAGCCATTTTAATCATATTCATCCTGGCATACGTATTTATTGTTACAGAACAATATACCCGTATTGACAAGGCAGTACCTGCCTTGATCGCCGGTGTATTATGCTGGAGCGTGATGTATATGGACAATGAGCAGGAAGCAACTGCCAAACTGCAACATCATTTTTCGGGCATTGCAGAAATATTATTCTTTCTGGTAGGCGCAATGACTATTGTTGAATTAATTGATGCGCACAAGGGCTTTCAGCTAATAACAAACTGGTTACCCCTGTCGAATCCTCTTCGGCTGATGTTGGTGATGGCCGCACTGACATTTTTCCTGTCGGCGGTTTTGGATAATCTGACTACTGCGATCGTAATGTGTTCAATTAGCGCCAGGATCAATAAGGAACAGGAACTGCGGTGGATCTACGCCAGTCTGATCGTGATCGCAGCCAATGCAGGCGGAGTATGGTCGCCCATCGGAGATGTAACAACGACGATGCTGTGGATCGGGCATAGAATTACTGCTTCTGCTTTGCTGACGGAAACTTTTATTCCGGCCATGATCAGTCTGATCGTGCCGATTATCATTTTATGGCCCCGATTAAAAAAATTTTCAAGGCAATCGTTTGACTCAGTTAGCGATCAGCAAATATTATTTAGATCATCAGCTCCAATGCTATGGTTAGGCTTCGCCAGTATGCTCAGTGTGCCGATATTAAAATCCATAACCGGTATACCGCCATTTCTGGCCATGATGATTGCTCTGGCTGTCCTTTGGGCTATTTCGGAGTTTATTGATCCGTGTATTTATCCGGATGACGCAGAATTGAAAAGAGAACTTTCCATCCGTCAAGCCATGACGCGCATCGAAATGCCCGGTATACTGTTCTTTCTTGGGATCCTTCTCGCCGTCGCTGCTTTGGAATCCAGCGGTCAACTTCACGCACTCGCGGAAAATTTATCCGGCCAGTTCGGAAGTCTTTCATACGTTGCGGGAATTATGGGATTGTTATCGGCAGTCATTGACAATGTACCATTGGTGGCAGCAGCAATGAACATGTATTTACTTCCTCAGGATGATCACTTTTGGTCAATGCTCGCCTATTGCGCTGGAACAGGAGGATCCATACTAATCATTGGTTCTGCAGCAGGTGTGGCTGCCATGGGAATCGAAAAGATAAGTTTCGTCTGGTATTTAAAGAGGATATCATTGGCAGCATTCGCCGGTTATCTTGCAGGATTCGCCTGGTTCATGCTTCAGAGGTAAGCTGATCAAAAAAATCCTCCATGACTGAAAAATCATAAATGCCTGTCTTTTCTTCTCCATTCGCTCGGATAACAATTATAGACGCCAGTCTGTCCTCCGGACTCAGATGGTGTCCATCTGAATAGCTTATTTGAGCGGGTATCGGGTCAGGATAAGAATTGTCAAATTCCAGCCATTGCGCAATTACCTCCGGTTTTATTTTACCATTCAGAGCATACAGATCTTTCCTTGCGATGATTCTTGCAATGCCGGCAAGATCTCTTTCCAGTGAATCCAGCATTTCTGGATCACTTCCGGTTCCAGCGAGTTTGGGTCCTTCAATCCAAAGCATAAGCTGTGCGATAAATTCTTTATTGCCAGCCAGATTGCGCGTATCCAGATTAAGAATTATCAGATCTATATCTTTGGATGCAAAGTATCTGGCCAGGGTCAGGTCTTCGATATGGTGTGCGATTATTATTTTTTTGCCTTTTGTCATTTAAATAAAATTGCCAGAAGATTAATCAAAGAGACCATCAGAAGGTTGACTGATCCTGAATGTTTTACGGTGATGCATACTAGGACCGAAATTGATTACAGCCCGTCGGTGTTCTGCACTGGGATAACCTTTGTTAGAGATCCAGTTGTAATGAGGAAAAGATAAATGAAGCTCAGACATGAATTCATCGCGGTGTGTTTTGGCTAAAATAGATGCTGCGGCTATAGATTGATAAAGCGCATCACCTTTGACAATACAAGTCTGTTCGAAAGGCAGATCTCTGATTAATTGGTTGCCGTCAATCAGTACATGATCAGGTAGCGGGGTAAGTTTTAAAAGTGCTCGGTACATGGCCAAAAGACTGGCACGCAGAATGTTAATTCGGTCGATTTCCTCAGGACCAACAAATGCCACAGCGTATGCGAGGGCTTTATCCTCAATTTCAGTACGCAAATTATGACGCTGATGAGATGACAGTGCTTTGCTATCCCTAAGACCTTGAATCGGATTTGACGGGTCCAGGATAACAGCAGCGGCAACTACTGGACCCGCCAAACAGCCTCGTCCAGCCTCATCACAACCGGCTTCATATAAATTTTTTTTATAATATGATTTTAAACCCAAACTTGGTCGCGTTTGAATCCTTATCTTCGCGGCCGTAAATTTATAATTTCTCGATGTCGGTGCGACTTAACTATTATTTTTTTTGCCTTTCTTTATTCGTATTCATGGGCAGCGCTTTGGCCCAGGGCCGTCTGGTACGTATAGATTTGAAGGGATTAAGTGAGGAAGATCTGGCCAGAACAGGACTAGCCTTTGATCATGGATATTATGTCCCTGGTGAATCATTTACCGGAGATTTCAGTGCCTCAGAGCAGAAGAAACTGCTGGCTTCTGGATTTCAACTCCAACAGGTGGAGTCTAATACTTTGCGAGCTCCGGTAATCAATTGCAAGCCTGGCAACGTGACCCCTCCCTACTACGAAGTACCACTAAATTATGAATATGGCTCGATGGGTGGTTTTCTGACGCTCAGTGAGATGTACGATAACCTTGACCTGATGCATGAGCTGTATCCTGAACTTGTGTCAGTCAAGACCCGAATAGGCAACTTTACAACTGAGGAAGGAAGGCCGATTTATTACCTTAAAATATCCGATCATCCGACGGACAATGAGGCAGAGCCACAAGTCCTTTACACCGCCTTGCATCACGCCCGTGAGCCTGCGAGTATGGGACAAATGCTGTTTTTTATGTGGTACCTTTTGGAGAACTACAATAGGGATGCCGAGGTGAAAAAACTGGTTGACTCGCGCGAATTATACTTTGTGCCCTGTGTCAACCCAGATGGATATCGCTACAATCAGACTACTAACCCATCCGGTAACGGATTCTGGCGTAAAAACAGGGCCATGAATCAAGATAATACCCAGGGAATCGATCTGAATAGGAATTATGGATTCCAATGGGGATATAACGATATTGGTTCATCTGCCAATGGTGAAGCAGAAACCTATCGTGGTGAAAGTGCTTTTTCTGAGATTGAGACCAGGGCACTCAAGGAATTGTGTATCAAGCATCACTTCAACATAGCGGTCAACTATCACACTTTCGGAAATATTCTCATTATACCCTGGGGCTACAACGATTCTTTGACCAAAGACAATGAAGAGTTCAATATCCTGGCGAAGGATTTTACAAAATACAATCAATATAATGTAGGAACTGCAACCAGTACACTCAATTATCAGGTGAATGGTGTCAGCGATGACTGGATGTATGGAGATACAATCGCTAAAAATAAAATATTCTCCTTTACACCTGAAGTCGGGCCTGCCTTTTGGCCTTCCCGTCAGGAGATTGGTCAGATCAATCAGCAAACACAGTACATGAATTTTTCTGCAGCCTGGAATGCAGGAAGCGTTGCACATATCGAAGAATCCAGTCCTGAAATCATCGAACCGGCAGAAGGCGATCTGCGATTAATCATCACTCGGACAGGTATACAAGATAATGATATCAAAATAACAGCATCTTGCGATCATCCGGATCAGATTGTTATTGATGAAATAACGCCATTTCGATTGAATATGGCGGAGACAAGGACGGTCAAAGTTCGATATCATGTTATACAATCACTTGCTTTTCAGGAAAACGTACATTTTACATTTCATATCCTGACCGGAGAGTATTCGGAAATTATTGTGTCAGATAAAAAATTTCTCGGTACGCCCTTTTGGCGTGATGAGGCAAATCATACAGATTACTGGTCAAGCAGCATCAACCGACCTCTAGAGCTAAATTCGGGAGATTATGATTCAGCGCCTTCCTGTTTTTCCGACAGTCCACAAGGTGAAAGGTTAACGAATCAGCAATATATGATGACCACAACTGATGCGATCAATCTGCAGCATGCCAACTACGCTTATTTATCTTATAAACTAAAATTTGATCTTGATTCTGCTGAAGACTATGCGCAAGTGCTGATTTCAATTGATGGCAACCGATTTTATCCGGTATGCGGAAGATATTCCGTCAACGGTAATTTCCTGCAAGGGATAGATCAGCCAGTGTATGCAGGTCGTTCAACAGGGTGGGTCACCGAATGGATAGATTTGAGTGAATTCTTAGGTCAGCAAATCCGCTTACAGATCAAAGTTGGAACGGGCGCAAACGGGCATTATGATGGTGTGAATATTGATGATCTGCGCATTTATACCGACTTGCTCTCTTCAGTAAATGAATCTGCGACACAAAATATTTTGTTCCCCAATCCTGCCAATGATTTAATAAGTATCTCAGACCCTACTCAGGAAATTAGCAAAATTCAACTATACAATGGCCTAGGTGATGAATTAGATATTCAGTGGTCGAGACAGGGAGAGTATATATTATGTCCAAGTGAAGGTATACCCGGCGGAATGTATTTGCTTAAGATAGAAAAAAGTAATGGCCGCAAAGGACTTCGAAAAGTTCTTATACAACATTAAGCTTTATGAAAAACGAAATTCTGCGCGCACTACAGCTTGAGGATCAGAATCCGGGTAGCTGGAGCGGCTCGAAATCTTATAAGTTAAAGGATTGCATTACTTCATTTTCTCCTGTGGATGCGGCAAGGATCGCTGATGTTGGCATCAGCAGCAGTCAGGATTACCAGTCAATTATCCGACAGGCAACGAAAGCCTTCGAAATTTGGCGCGTAACACCAGCACCTCAGCGAGGAGAATTCGTACGTTGCCTCGGTGAAGAATTGAGAAAGGTCAAAGCGGAACTTGGCAAACTGGTCTCTTACGAGATGGGCAAAAGTTATCAGGAAGGCCTTGGTGAAGTACAGGAGATGATAGATATCTGTGATTTTGCTGTCGGGCTGAGCAGGCAACTGTACGGATTGACCATGCACTCCGAACGTCCGAAGCACAGAATGTACGAACAGTGGCATCCGCTTGGAATCGTTGGTGTAATATCTGCGTTTAATTTTCCGGTGGCTGTCTGGTCCTGGAATGCCGCATTGGCTTGGGTGTGCGGCAATGTTGTCGTATGGAAACCTTCAGAAAAAACACCTTTGTGTGGTGTAGCTGTGCAAAAGATCGTTGCCAGGCTCATTAAACAAATGCAACTTCCTGATGGACTTTGCAGTATGATCAACGGTGGTCCGGAAGCTGGTGCTTGGCTGACCCATGATCACAAAGTCGCACTGATCTCTGCTACCGGTTCTACCAAGATGGGAAGGCAGGTGGGTGCGGCGGTGGCCGCCAGATTTGGCAAAAGCATATTGGAGCTGGGTGGCAATAACGCCATCATCATCACCCCTTCGGCCAATTTGAAAAAAGTATTGCCGGCCATTGTTTTTGGCGCCGTTGGTACAGCTGGCCAACGTTGTACAAGCACAAGAAGACTGATCATTCACGAATCAATCTACCGCAAAGTGCGGGATACATTGGTCAAAGCTTATAAGCAGTTGCGCATCGGTGATCCTTTGGATCAAAACAATCATGTGGGTCCGCTCATTGATCAGCAAGCTGTTCGTCAATATCTTCTGGCTGCCGAAAAAATACGCAAGCAGGGAGGGCGTCTTGTGATTGCAGCCAAGGTACTCAACGGCAAAGCATACCAAAGCGGATGTTATGTGCAACCCTGCATTGCAGAAGTTACTCCAGAAATGTCTATTGTACAGCAAGAGACCTTTGCACCTATTTTATATCTGATGTCTTATTCAACCCTTGATGAGGCGATCGCCATTCAAAACAATGTACCGCAAGGATTATCATCTGCTATTATGACGGAACAGTTGCGTGAAGCGGAACTTTTTCTATCGGCTGCCGGATCAGACTGTGGCATTGCCAATGTCAACATTGGCACTTCAGGTGCTGAAATTGGCGGTGCCTTTGGAGGTGAAAAAGAAACCGGTGGCGGCCGCGAATCTGGTTCCGACGCCTGGAAATTGTATATGCGAAGACAGACGAATACGATCAGTTACAGTGATACACTTACGTTGGCGCAAGGTATTAAATTCGAAATATAAGTCCCGTATACATTTTAAGCAATAGTGAATTTTCAATAGCGTCAGTTCTAGTTGCAGAAGGACATTATTCTTATTCAAATTAATTTGTTACACCGTCCTGCAGTTTATCAATGCAATCTATAGTCCCGGAAAAGTAAGAGGGTTCTCTTAGATGTAAAAGACTATAATAGTAACAATATGTATTTGGTGTACAGTTGGAAACGCGATCAATTAATTTGAATTGTATATCGTGAATCTACGTGAAAATTGATGTAAATATTTGCTCTGTTTACTAAAATATGATATCGTAGCGGGCCAATTTTTATTGAAGTAGTAAAAACTTAATTTTGCTTTATTATCAACATCTGTGTGGCATTTTCTATTGGTGTTTCGATCGTAATCCAAAGAGGTCCAAAAAATCCAAATTCTTCCAGGGATATCTGATCGTCATGAAATCCACGCGTCCGTTGCCTGAAGTTTTTTTGATAGAGTATCGTTCCATTTTCATTGCTGATCATCACCTTCGTACGCATGGGTTTACTCAAAAAGTAGCGAATGTTAATTAGTCCGTTGCCCGGATTGGGATACACTTGCATCGCAAGATTTCCAATACTCTGTACATTCAAATCATCAGCATTAAGTGATTGATCCTGGATTAATGTAACAGCATAGACAACGGAATTTGCATCACTTCCATCCCCTAATGAAGAATTGAAAATATTGGGAGCATCACTTCTGATTCCACCAAAAATATATCCAACAAGTACTGTGTCGCCTGTAAATTGATCCAGTTTTAACACATGGTTGTCAAAGTGCGGTATTTTGTCATTGATAATAAACTCTGATGAAGCACCCAGATAACCTGGCATCAACAGTGGCATTTTATATTCAGCCATTCTGCCATTATCTGAACGTGTTATCCTGGCTATCGTTTTTACAAATGGCACATTGTTATCCTGCACCAATGTGCCGGCATTGTCATAGTATTGTGCGATCCCTCCAAAGAATATAGAGTGCATCTCATTTTTTTTGGAATCGTAAAGAGGCAGAACAGCACAATGATAGTGATTGTAATATTGTTGAAAAGATTGTTGCACCGAATAGCCGTTGCGATCAATATTCACGCAATTGAGGAAAGGTAAATCTACATTAGGCTGAAAGACTCCGGAGAACGCCGTAATGCCTTCTTCTCCATTCGGCAATATCTGAGCCACCGCATTATAATCCCGTCGATGCAGCTGAACGGCATCTGTGACTTCGGGAAAATGAGTGATATTAAGCGACTTCCCATCATCTTCTATACTGAACTTGCGGATAGCATTCGTATATTTCTGAGAATAAGTTGGATGCCCCATCGGATTATAATTTCCGTCAAAACGCTGACCACCGACCAGATAAAAAATACCGTTGATCATATTTAAATGACCACCAGTTACGGCAAACCGTTCATCACTGACAGACCTGAAATAGGGCCTGATATCCCCTCCTGAAATAATCGCACCAATCAATCCGCTGACATCGATGGATGTCAGTTGACCAAAAGTGAGTTTAGAAGCGGTCGACGAATGATATCCGTATCCTCCGATGAGATATAGGTATGCTCCTTTTTGCAAAAATTCCATGTTGGTGGAACTAAGTTGCTCTTGTAATGTAATGCTCAGTGTAGAAATGTCAGTCTTCCACACACGGCGTAATATGGGGTCGACAACATATATTTGTTTGTTGTTACCTGAAGTATCAAACGAAGCGAAAGGCTGACGTTGGTGCAAACCATCAAGCCGCCCTCCGGCAATAAGCCATTTACCGTCAGATTGTCCAAAAGCATACGACTGCAGACCGGGCAAACCTACAATGTTGATTGGTTCGAGCCTCAAGTCAAAATTTATTAACTGCCCTTGAAGATTGCTCCACGACAAAAAAATTAAATAAATAAAATATTTTATATTAGTCATTATCTCGTTTGTCTGTGCAATTTAGCACGTTTGAATGATGCTAAATTGTAATAAATGTTACATTTGATTGTCATCAGGCATAAATACCAATAATTTTAATTGTAGCATTTCGGCCAATTCGGTGCCGGCGAATCGGTCACCAAATATTCCAACAGCTAATTCAACCCAGAAGACGAGGAGAATAACCAGGAGTAAGATGCTCAGTAAGATTCTGTATCCTCTTTTTGAGACCTTTCTAAAGATAAGGTCAATAGTTATTCCTGTGCTTGAGAGAAATAAGGAAGCTATTAAAAAGTCATAGGTATCCCACTGAACTTACTTACTAAATTGCATGACAATAAATGGTAGTGCAAGTATTACAACCAAGATGAATAGAAGATTACATAACTTTTTATACCTTGTTATGAAAGATGCAAATTTCATATCTCTGGCTTTAATGCTAAACCACTGTTAGTTAATCCAAAGAGATTATTTTATAACTTACAACACCAATTGAACGCTTCAATCTTTATAATAAGCACTAATCTAACAAATTAACGTTTGTAAAATTAATTTTCTAATGCTGGTTTTGATATTACACTTGCGATTATTTGATTTGAATGACAGCGAAATATTTGGCTAATGGTGTATTTGCATTCATAAAATTAGTGAAAGAAAGTTAGAAATAATATTTTAGGCCTATTCGGAATAATTTTATTTGAAAAGGGCTGCATTTCCAAAAAAAATTCTTGCTATTGATAATATAGTTTGTAAATGCCTAATGCAGTAATACAAATCGTAATAGCTATTAAGACTAAGGCAACCGCTAGCATTTTTTTCTTAATTTAGCTCTCATTTGATTGGAACATTGTTTTAGATATGATCAACAGTTTAATATTAGCATACAAAGACCATCCAGACTACTATTTTAGATTACTTGATCGGCTGATTTCGATTTTTAAAATATCTTACCCTCATAAGATTAGAATTGACTCGATTCATTCTAATTGTAAGAAACAGCTATTTGATCCTATATATTCCCGAACTAAGGAATTTTATGTGGTCCATATGTTAAATTACAGGATTTCAAATAAAATTGAATTGGGTAATTTTAACTTAAGGATTTGTTAGCGTTTGCCTTCGAAAGCCCTGACTGGATATTTGGCATCAACGATGCCTTTGCGAATTTTATTCAGTTTGCCGTTGAGCATCTGTCTTCTCATCGGGTTGATATGTTGAATAAATAGTTTGCCTTCAATATGATCATATTCGTGTTGAATGACACGAGCAGTAATTTCATCAAAGGTCTCTTCAAAAACATTAAATTGTTCATCCATATAGCGAAGGTGAACGTGTGTGCTTCGGCTGACCTCTGCATTAATACCTGGTATGCTCAGGCAGCCTTCTTCAAAGCCCCAGTCCGGGCCACTTTCTTCAATGATTATTGGATTGATAAAAACCTTTTTTCTGCCTTTTGCTGCACGAAGAGCTTCATCATCATAATACACATTGGTGTCAATTATGAAAAGCCGTATCGAAAGACCAATCTGAGGTGCTGCCAGTCCCACACCTTTGGCGTGATACATCGTGTCGAACATATCACTGATGATTTGATTCAGGCCAGGATGTTCGGGCTGAATGTCTTTGGCTTGATTCTGTAAAACAGGATGTCCGTAGAGATAAATCGGTTTGATCATACAACAATAAAAAACTTTTGCAAAGTTACACCAACAGTAGGTCCCGATGCGAACTTTGCCAGAAAATTGAATAGATGATGGCACTGTCAATGATCGCTATATTATTCATGGGCCTGATACTTGGACTGCTCGGAGCAGGAGGAGCCATTTTGACAATCCCAATACTTGTGTACCTGATGAACATCCCCGGTCAGGAAGCGGTGGTTTATTCGTATGCGATCGTAGGTGCTTTGAGTATGATGGCGGCCATTCCCGGTCTGCTGCGACGCGAGGTCGACGTTCCGGCTATTTTTTGGCTTGGTATCCCTTCTGTTATTGTACTGAGCTGGTGTCGTTCCGTACTGATCCCACTGATTCCAAAAGAAATCATTGCATTGCCTGGTTTCTCATTGAGCCGCGATACCGCGACAATGCTACTTTTTGCGATCGTGGTCGCATGGTCAGCGATCAGAATGCTTGCACCAGTAACCAATGAGAAGGAACCATCCACGACTTCAAAGCCCCGGCTATTGATCACGGGTGTTGTACTAGGATTGCTTACAGGCCTACTGGGGGTTGGCGGAGGTTTTATTATCATCCCTGCTTTGGTCCTCGTTATGGGTTTGGGAATTAACATCGCAGTGAATACATCGCTGACGATCATTAGCATTAATACACTTTTTGGTCTTGGCTCTTCCTATGCGTTGTTAGCAAATCTTGACTGGTTCCTCGCTGCCAGGATCATTGCTGTTGCTGCAATTGGAATGGCGGTTGGTATAAGATCCCGGCAAAAGATCCCGGCATCGCTACTTAAACGGATCTTCGCATGGATGTTGCTGGCGGTTGCTGTATTTATATTATTGAAGGAGATTATGGGATTGACGTAAGTGCTGAGTCACGAGTGCCGAGTCTCAAATTTTACTTGAACATGTATAACGATGACGAAAGGCTTAATAAATATTAAGTACATCTTGATTGGCTCTGTGATGATGCAACTCAAATCAAGTCATTAGATTATTATGGTTGGCCAGCTATCCGGATAACAATGTTTGATTAACAATTGGCAAAGAAGCATAGTTTCTTTAATAATGATGAACAGCATAAATAGGCGTTTACCATCTGCTTGACTTGAGTATCTAAAAGTTTTGATTATCAAGTTTTAACCGTTTGCGCCCAATAGATTTAAGCCCTCTAAATTAAGGTACTCTAAGATACCCAACAATATGGTTTTGACTAACTTTGTAATGTGATAAGGAATTATATGGACTTGAATTTTTGCAATAGTCATTTCTAAATAAAATGAGCGAGAAGCAACGCAGGACTGCAACTGAATACACCCATCAGGATCTTGAGCGGGTCAAGATGTTTTCTGATGCGGTGTTTGCCATTGCTTTGACGCTTTTGGTGCTGGAATTAAAAATACCAGATGACATGCATCTGAATGATAGTAGTGCGATGTGGAAGGGCCTTCACGAGATGATGCCGCAGTTTAAGGCTTTTTTGCTGAGTGCAGTTCTGGTAGGGGGTAACTGGATTTCACTGATGAACTTACACCGGATCATGGTCAAGGTGGATTTCTTTTTTCTCGCCGATCTTGTATTGTATCTTGTGATTATCAGCCTGATACCATTCTGTTGTGAGCTGATTGGAAAATATCCTGAAAATCCTGTATCCTTCATCATTTTTGGGGGTTTATGCGAGCTTCTGGTGATCAATGCGTATTTTTTTATCAGGCATTGTCGTCTCAAGCATCTGTTTCACCCGGAAGCTGATCTGCAGGAGGTTCAGTTTCTCGAAAAGTCGCTAATTGTGGTTTCCATTCTGCTTGCCGTCATGATATGGATCGCATTCTACAGCACGAATCTTTCGTTTTTTCTGTTTCTTGTATATAATCTGATACCTTTTTTTGTGACCAGAAAACTAAAGTAAATTTAGTTTGTATAATGAATCTTTAAATTCTTTTATCTGGCTTATCAATTAATGAAAATATCAGCTTTGATTTTATCAGTTCAAACTAACATACCTTATAATAATATA
>JAIBCI010000121.1 GCA_019694255.1 Saprospiraceae bacterium | reverse complement strand
AGCTACAGATATAATAGGCATTTAATGAATGGTGATATTTTCGACAACTTAATGATTCGAATGGTAAAGCATAAACCTGCTTATTATAAAATGCTTAGAGTAAGTTAAATGCCTAATTCAGTAAATTTTTTTCAAAAAAAACTAAGTCATGACACAAGAAATGTTTGTGCAAAATCCCAGAAGGCAGGGATTAAAAATATTCCAGGATGCCCTTGCAAATATTCAAAAATTGCAAGGCCTGTATGATGAGAATGGTGCGCTGATTATGCCTTTCATTATCAGAGCACACAAAGCACTTTCCACCACTTCCAGCAAATACACCTTTGATCTGGGTATTGGTACCTCTGCATTATTGCAGCCTGAAAATAAACTCCAGAAGTCAGATGTGGCGATGATCACTCAGGTGGCTCTTGGTATTCAGAAGTATGATCCAGCTAGCCCTGATTTCAATCAGCCGATACTGCATGCACCTGATCCAATTTATCATGGCGTGAATCCAGGTAAAGCTTTGGAAAAAGTTTATCAAGGCAAATCCACTTTGAAGACCGGATCACAGATCCGCATTGATGGTCTGAGCAATTTGGTGTTGCGCTATAATCCTGGAGATGGATTTGCGGGAACACTTGCCGCACCAACTGATTTTCCTCAGTATGGACCTGAGGATGTCAACCGTGGATTTTTTGATCTGGGAGGTTATCCAATCCTGGATGGTGAGTTGCAGAATCAATGGGAGGTCGAACTGGCCACCGGAGATCTAACCAACATCGTGGATGGTGCCACTGCAGCCAACTCCAACAACCTGGTACTCTTACTCCTTGGATGGGTGTACCGCGGTCAAGTGGGTGGAGGAGTGTCTCAGTGCTTCTAATTAATTGTAAAACCTAAGTTGGTTTAATTATTCGCTTTCAACTTTTAGTGTAGTCCGGGACCGGTTAATCCCGGGCTACTTTTCAAATACTTTTTAATCAATAAAAAGCAAATCATGAATTTTTCAGTAGGAAAAGCTTTGTCTGGTGTACTTAATGCTATTGGATCCGTGATGTCTAACAATTTTCCAGTTGTTGACGTATATCAGCGAGAGCACAGTACGCCTTACTCAAAAAATATAGTGGTCCCCATCACAGTGGCCACTCAGCGATCATATCAGATACCTGACTATGATTTTTTCAAAGACAAGATCATCATTGGCATCAGCACACGTCAGCAGAATGCAGGTGACACCAGATATTCTAAGAACGGCAATAAGCTCATCAATGCCGCTGGAATGGCTGCAGCATTTTTGACGCTGTCCCAGAACTCACTGAGTGTTATCGAATCCATGCCACTGGAGAGCCTGGTGCATGAGACATCCAATGTAGCAGGGACATATCTGCAGGTATTGATTGAAGGTGAGTTTACTCCACAGCAATCAACCGTACAATTCGCCATTGATCCAGGCGTGGGCAATGTCGGACGTGATGTAGAGTTAATCGTCTATTACGTACCGAAGCAAGCGGCCTGTTATCAATAATTCTAAAAGAATTTTTTAAAGGATGCGATCAGCAACAATATATCGACTGGATGACCTGAGAATATGGTTTTTGGAAGTAGTGTCAAAACATGGCTATGTATCGGTATTCAATGGTTCTGAGAAGAACACTAAGGACCGGATCGGATACCTTGCATATAATGATAATGATAATGGATGGCGGTCGCTGGAGCAGTTGATCGCCATGCATTCATCACCGGGAGCCATGTTTACGATTTACGTAGCCAGTAGCGATAAGGATACCGGAGGACTCACGACTCACTACGCGATTGGATATAATAATATCACTAGTGGCTATCAGCAGCAAGGCGCGATATCAGGAACTCCGGGCATTGGCATGGATGCCATTAATCAGATTGCACAGGATATCGCTGATAAAAAAATTGCGGCATACATACAAGAGGAGAAGATCAAGAGACTGGAAGAGGATTTTGAAGCGCTGCGCAAGGACAAGACACGTAAGCGCGGTGGACTGATTGCAGAAATTGGAGAGACGCTAGCTGAATATCCTCAGCTTGCAGAGATGTTGACTCCATTTATCAATGGGCTCGCTGGAAGATTCCTGGGCAACTTTGGACCAGCGCCGGCGATTGCAGGTGTGCCGCCTCATGTGGTCTCGCATTCAGTGGGTAAAGATCCTGGAGAAGATCCTACAGAAAATCAGGAAGAGGGCGAAGAATTCACTCAGGATGAAATCATCAGGACGATGAACTGCATGGCCAGACTATCGCATCACTTTGATGATCCAATTAAGGTATTGGAAGATATCACGGATGCCGCGGACCGCAATCCCACAAAAATCAAAACAGCATTAAGTTTTCTACAATAAATCATCATGGCAAGGATCAATCCCATACCGCACAACATTGTTACGACTAACACGACAATAAAATTGCGTTGCAATAAAGTCCTAATAAAGAATATGAGCAATCACCTGGTGCAATTATTCAAAACTTATACACTAGTCCCGGGTGAACCTTTTGTGATTGGTAGCGAGGACAACAATGATATTTTGGAATGCGATATGAGTATTTCATTTGATTCCGCATTATTTGATTCTGGCAAACCCGATACAAGGCGTGTGGAGATTTTGGAACTACACAAGATCGATCCTGACATTGCTTTCGCACCAACTGAACCCAAGAGAAGCATTTTAGCCGAATAAAATGGGTACAATTATTTCAGGCGGTGGAATCTGGCCTCAGGCGGCAGCTGGAGGAGGAGGTGGTGGATCAATCACATTCACCAAGGTGAATCGTGATGGCACTAAGGAGCGCAGAGACGAGGTGACAACTGATAAAATTATTCCTGCGGGATGGGCTATACTGGATATTGTTAGTATGGACTTAGAAAATCCAATTACCATCAATGGTAAAACTATCAGGCCAGGAGGTAGATGGAATTCTCAGGATGTGATCGACTGGCCGGCTAATAAACAAGAGTTTGGAGGCCAGGTCACGATTAATTCCGGGGGCAAATTATATGCATTCCATGTGATTTATCCAACATCATCAGGCGTCGATGTGAATACAATTTAATCTTAAAATTCTTTATAAAATGAAACTTAAAATTTTTCCATTCTTATTAACATGCTTACTCTTTGTTACAACTTCTCAACTCTTTGGCCAGGCAGGTAATACAGGAAGTTGGCCACCCGATTATGAGATAGTAGAGAAGTGTGTGGACTCAGCTGACCTGGGTACAAATTATATTTCTTACTATGAGCTACAGACTTATCGTGCGGGATTCTCTGTAGTGGTTGCTACTTACCGAAGCAATGGCTCTTCATTCACTGTGCCATCAGGTAAGATCACAATGGGAATGTGTCCGCAGTCTGTTACAGTAACTAAAGACTCTATTAGAGATGTAGAGATCATTGAATTATGCGATGAGACTACACTAGGCACAATAGTACCATTCTGGAGAGTAATTCAAAGAACATACTGGCCAACAACCGGAGCGGGTACTGTCAATGTGCTTGCAACTATTGATAAAACTGGTGCATCTTATACCCCGTCTGGGACTTCAAATATTTATAGTGGTCCGTGTACAACGTATGATTACCCTATTGCAGATCTTGTAGTGGAACTATCTTCCAATACTACCTACACTGGTCCCATGGAATCATGGGCAGTGAGCAATGTGGGTACATCAATAATAACCATGGCCATTGGTGCCGGATCTCAGGTCAACTTATATCCTGGAGAAACACGTACATGTGCCATGATGATAGACTGGTCACGTCATATTCTTAGAGTATGTCCGCAGATTGTAGTCAATGCATCGGGTGGAACAGCTCACGTATTCTACCGTAAGAAGTAAAATTTAAATTTTCATCCCATGAGAAATTTTATAATAATACTGAGTTTGGTCTTAGGTTCAATGGGATGGAATCCAGTGTCCGGTCAGGCTTATACTGCCGCGGACGCTGAATTTCAATCCTTGTGCATGATTGATTCAATCAATGCAACAACGCAGATATATTTTCAGCGCAGGGTCTCTATGACAAATCCAGCGCAGTACACAGACCATACCACTAATTATTCAGGCACTTATACACCAACCGGCACAGTAAAGCCCTGCAACTTCCAGGATGTAGTCAAAGAATGTTGGCTCAAACAACAAAACGTTGATTACATCAACTATGTGTATAGTTCTGATGCATCCATAGGCACAGATGACGCCTGGATCATTGACTGGACTTATGTGGAGGTTAAATCAGTTTCATCATTTGCTAATTCGCAGACTCCATTGATCAATCTTGGTCATGTGCCACTAGCTTATCCTTATGGGAACTCTCAACGCGAGGCGGATAGATTTACCAATGACGTCAAGGAATGGCTGGACTGCATGGGTATATGTTACAAGGATGATACTCCTTATGAGACTGTAGCGACTCCAACCGGAGTGGGTACTCCATACTCAACGCTCAGAGGATTGAGAGTATCATGTACAGTATTCAACATTCAGTTTGTGAATATGTACTACTCACGCAATCCGCACGATCCAACAAAGGACATCATTATCAGATCCGGAACAAAGACTACAGGAATAACTCTTGCCTGTGATCTTCCATTTGATTTATATCGTCGCGTGTATGATGGATCTCAGGCATGGGGAGTGAATTATAAGGGAGTGGTGGAGTATCCTACCTATACAGGACTACTGACAAAGGTTGCATGTGAATTCTCTGACAACCGTCGTGATGATTGCAATCGTCCATCAGGATCCAATGAGTTATGGATTGCCGCGATTGATACGCCGATCTGTAATTATTACTTAAGCATTCCGGCGAATGAAGATATCAATGGTGTATGGTTAAGAGGTACACAGATCATTGGTGCAACTTATCAGCCGGATGGGGGAGGATCCTCTGGAACTGATATGCAGGATCTCACTGATACACTTAATGATTATATCGCCTCGCATTATGCAATGGGGGAGTTTGCAATCAACAACCGCAACGGATTATCCTACGGTTGGAAGATCACCGCGAAGTGGTCCAGCTATACACTGGACTCAGTATCGACAACGGCACCAGCGAAATATTATCCAACGATCAATGGATGCCACAATTATAAATCTTACACCGTCCGAAGGAATGAGCTTGGTGGAATAGTCGCTTGTTCGGATGAGAATGGTAAAAGAACATATCTGCCGGAACATGCAATAAAAGTGAATCCAGGTGATGAGAACACGATCTATGACTGCATGAATTCTAACCGGTACGGTACTGAGATTCTTAATACAGGAAACAAGACATTTGATTTGACGAAGTTTCATTACTTCTCATATACCGCTCTTGCCGGCAGTGGTTCGATGATCACTATTGATTCAAAGGATAGAAACGGATCCAGCACAACGATGAATGTAGAGCGCGGATACTCTGAGGGAATAACCGCGGAGACTCCATGTGATTATCTCAAGGGTTCAATTAAGATTACCAACACTTCTGGAGGTGTTGTCAAAATTTCTTACTTATGGTGAGTAGATTAATCATCACCATATTATTATCCGGATTTGTTTTTATGAACATTTCCGGTCAAAAGAATTTACAACAATACGTTGGCAGAACGCTGGGAGATAGTACAGTGCAGTTTTCCGATCTGCAGCCACTCAATTATAAATACTTCTACGGAAGATATACGAACTCTTATGGCGCTCCGCAAAAGGTAAAATTTGGCTCCATGTTCAATTTTGCCGGTGATAGCGTAACAGTTACCGCCTCAGGCGGTACCGGAGATGTCAACCAGAATGGTAACTCTTATGGAGCCACCATGAGTATAGGTACCAATGACAATAATCAGTTCCGGCTAAGAACAAACGGGGTTGAGAGATTCAGCATTACAACTGGTACATCAACCGGAGGACTATTCAATCAGAATTACGTAACGGCTACTACGAATGCCGTTGTCGATGCAATTACTATAAATGCCACAAGTACCGGGACCATTGCAACCAATTTTGGATCCGGTTTTAAATTCACAGCTCCGAGCAATACGGGAATAGTTAGGGATCTAGCATATATTTCGCCATACTGGACCAGTGCGACTAATTCTCTAGAAAATTCCGCTATAAAATTTAGAATTCAAAATTTCGGTACGATTAGTACTGAGATGGAATTAATGAATAGTAATATCGGCGGCGGCGTATTGAAATTAAATAGCGTCTATCCACTCACCATTGATGGACTAAACTTTGCGCCGAACGTTGGATATACATTTGGGCCTTGTATTGGTCCATGGACTATGACCACTTCTCAGGCCAGTAATGCAGCCGCTATCAACTTAAGTACAACTGGATCCGGATCTGGTACCACAATCTCCAATGGAACATTCAGTGCAGCCAATCCAACTAGTTCAGCATCACTGATCATTGATGGCTCAGTAACCGCCACTGGAGCAGGGTCCAATAATTATACGGCGTTATCAATCAACAATACATTCAGTGAATCTGGAGGTCATACAGGAATAACCAGAGGACTATACGTTAATAATACACTGACCACTCCGAATGATTATCGCGCAGTGGATATTGCGACCAGTTCCGGCAAAGGGGTCTATCAATCCAATACAACGATCCAGAACAATTTGTCCGGTAAGACGAACATTGGTTCCACTGGTGATCCGATCGTCAAGCTGAAGGTATCTGGAAGATTTGCCGCGGCAAAAGGAGCAAACATCGCTTCGACTGGTAATCTGACATTGGGCGCAGATGGCAACTGTTTCACAATCACAGGCACAACAACAATCAATACCATTGATGCGACCAACTGGATCGCGGGCTCTGTGGTATATCTGATATTCTCCGGATCGGTCACAGTGTCGCACAATACAGCAGGTACCGGCGCCAGGATCTATCTGGCCGGGTCAATCAATTACGCTGCAGTGAATAACTCTACATTAACCCTTGTCTATGACGGATCTGTCTGGCAGGAATTATCCCGAAAAAATCCATAAGCAAATGAAATCACTTTTATTAATCATATTACCCTTATTCATCCAGGCACAGATCAGCAATGGATATGTGCTCGATGGGTCTTACAATATTGGTCACAACTGTTATATTGAAGCCACTGATACCATAGGACAGGCTGCAACTGGAACAGGAGTGCAGGACTGCTTTAAGTTCAACAGATATTACTATTCTGATCAGATCTCCAGTTATGGTGATTCCTCTTTTGTGTGTACGTATCCGGGAAAGTATATACTGAATATGAACTTCCAGGTGTCAAAAGCGAACAATGATGCCGTGATTGATGATGTCACATTATTCACGGTGAAGAATAGAGTGAAGCAAAATCAAACAGCTAGCCGGTACCAGATCTACAATGACAATATGATCAGTGGATTTTATTACATCCACAATTATTGGGCAATTGTCAATGTAGCGGCCAATGATACACTTAAGATCAGATATACCACTACGAGCAACACGCTGACCTTTGATCCAATCTCATCTACATCTATTACTCCGGCAATGCCGGCTGTGAATCTTCAAATCTTTAAAATCTCTGAATGATGAAATTTTTTATTACAATACTTTTCTATCTTTTGACTTGTGCCGGATTTAGTCAATCCTATTATTCACTCATTCAGGAGGATGACAATAAGTACCTGGTGACTTATGACACGGCCATCAATGGACAGATCACTGTGAGCTATATAGCTTCCGCAGTGTATCTAGTAAGTCTTACGGAAGAAATGCTTAAGGTTGAGGAAGAGATCAAGCGCGCAGAATTTATCCTTGCAATGCAGGAAGAGCGTCTGAGGATTCTCAAAGGAAAGAAAGCCAAATTAAATAAACTAATTGCAGCGCAGTAGTATGGACTGGATTAATGTATTTTTCAATCAGGGAGTTCCCATGATCATTCTGGGATTTATGTTGTGGTATTTCGTCAAACCTCTTGGTGACTCTTTGGTCAAAAATATTAACAAGCAAACAGAGTTACTTGATAAACTTCTCGCATCCTGTGAGGAGAGTAAAAAAGACCTTGAGATCATTGGAAAGCAATTGGAGCAGATACATGCATCACAGTTAAATACAAGGATATGACAAAGACTTATATAATTTATCAGAAAGGAGTCGCATACAGTGATAAAATATATTCCTTTATTGACTCAGTTGAGAATAGAATCCCTGAGTCTGAAAGAACATACTTTGATATAGGTGCATCCGGTGAAAAAGCTGGTGCGCTATATAATGAGCTTAAGTCTCAATTCAATTTTCAAAGTAAGTATCTCACATCATCGGCAGATACTAAGGGCAGAGTAAGCTGGAAGCTTACTAAGCAACCGGTGATCATTCAATTTGAATCTAAATTTGGCGGAACTTATAGTGCCAGAGAATTGGATATCACTGATGAGTATATCACTGGAAATACTCTTAACGCTGCCTTCCTGGACAAATTATATCCAGTGAATTCAGGCAATCCAACTAATCCAGGAACAAATCCAACATCCTTAGAAAAGCCAAATACTACTCTGTGGATAGTCGGTGGTCTGGTAGTTGCATTTTTATTATTTCGTAAATAGTCACTCATGAAAAAATATATGCCTCTGATTTTGGTAGGCCTTGGGCTCTACCTGGTGTTTAAGAAAAAAGACACCAAAACCAAAGTACCTACCAGCAGCGATCCACAGCAAGGAGATCCTGGAGGAGTAAACGGATTACGGCGCAGGAGTTTTATCCCGCAACATTACAACGCTTAATCATTGCTGAGCACCATTGAAAAAAGTATGGGTAATACTTCTCATCGCGCTGGCTTTGGCATCCACCTCACTCAGCGGACAATCATCAACGGTAGGTGATATGGTAGCTATTTTCATCGATGCATTAAAAAGATCATTTCAGTTGAGCAATACTCAGCTGATCAATGCCTCACTCATCATCATGAAGTTTCAGAAGTATGGAGATGAAGATCTTCGGAAGTTGAATTACATCCTGGCCACCGCTTACCATGAAAGTAAATTTTATCCGATCAGTGAGCTCAGGGCTAGTCCTGGCACTGATACCTATAAGCGCCAAAGCGCCTATTGGGATTCCGGATTTTACGGCCGTGGATTTGTTCAGCTGACATTTGAGGATAATTACCGCAAGTTTGCCAAGATCCTTGGACTGGATCTAGTGGCCAATCCGGATCTGGCACTGGAGGCGAATGTATCTGCATTCATTCTGGTATATGGAATGATGAATGGAGTTTTTACCGGCCGCAAATTATCAGACTACATCCAATATCAGAAAGTGGATTATGTCGGTGCGAGAAAGGTAGTAAATGGTCAGGACCGCGCGGACCTGATTGCTTCCTATGCACAAAAAATATCACAGAACGTAAATCCACCGATTGCATGACAGGCATAGCTATTGTTAATTTTTTTGGCGGAAGTCGTCCGACGACGGATTGGCTCACGAAGTTTGAGACAGTAGGATCTCATTTCAGTCCATTTATCCCGGTTTCTAATTTTCCCAAAGAAGATTGGAAGGGACTCACGGATGACAGTTCCTGGATAGTCAGAGTGAATGACTCTGGATCTGACCAACCGGCAATTAAGTACCTGGTCCGTCTGGATCCGGATATCTCAGATTCAGATCTACGTCAGGCGCTTACTTATGCTCTGGCTGGCCGGTTCGATAATCTGAGCGAAAATCTCACCAGGAAAGTATATAGGGGAGGGGATCCAGCCACTAACGGACTATTTGAAGGTCCGGCCTTGGATCTTCCATGGCCTCAATTAGGGCTAGGGGATCTGGTAGATGCGCTTAAGCGCTTATTATCGCTCAATTGGGTTCCCTGGTGGGCCTGGGCAGGAGCTGCGGTGATGATGGCAGTTGGTGCTGTCTCAGCGAAGAGAATCGTCCCACGCGTACTATTTGGCTCTGCAGGGCTTTATTCTGGATACCGTGCTTTTAAGAAATATAGATCAGATTCAACCCAAATGACAAAAGTGGTATAGTAAAAATTGTATATGAAGAATAAATATATCCTCCCGATCTTACTAGTAGGTGCAGCATTGGCATTCTGGTGGTGGAACAATAAGAAGATTGAGGACCTCAGGTTGCAACTGGCCGCGGTTAAACAGGCACCGCTACCAGCCAGGACGGATGTACCAGGCTGGACGAAGATCATCCAGATCCTTCTGGGTCTCGGAATGGATGTCTATAAGGAATTCCGGTCAGGAGGAGCTTTCTACAACGGATCCAATACACTAGGAGATCTGGACATAGATGAGATCATCAAATCAATTGCTTAACGTCAATCAAATAAATTATTATGAATAAATCACTCATCCGTCACATTCTGGTTGTGCTGAGCACCATTTTAGGTGTCATACCATCAACCAAAGTTTTAGTCCCAATCATTGAATCGCTCAGCAATAACCTGGACAATATCTATACCCAGGCTACGGGATTACTTCTATCATTAGCCGCGGTTTGGGCGTCATTCAAATATGGACGCACTTCAGGAGGCGGTACAGATCCTACAGCGCCGTATTAAAATATTATTCTCTTTTCTTCCAGTGTAGAATTGTTGTTTTTCGGGTGCCTGGTCAGTACAAGCGGCCAGGCATTTTTATTGAGTTCCATGGCACATCATGGAATAATTCCTGCAGATACCACTGGCTATACTGATTAATTTTTTTGTATTGTACCAATGTGCGTCCGTATGACTTACGGTAGATCTTCTCATATTCTATTAATCCCCGGTACAATTGCATGACGGTCATTTTACCAGGCGCTATGTAGAGTCCTTTTCCAGTCCTCGAGGACCATGGACTATTGCGTTCACTCTGGTAAGTATGGAGGTAGAAGTCCAGGATGACCGCGCTCTTAGGATCCAGCGCCGGCAGTTTGATATCATCCAGGATCCAGTCCGTCCGGTTTCTGGAGAGATCTCCCCGGAAAAAACTGTAGTAAAAAAGTAACATAAATAGTTACAGTACAAATAATGTGCCTGATTTACAATAATTTGAACCTTTTTACTGTAACTATATTAGTGAGCTTTTATCAAAACATATCTTGTATATAATTCGATGAATATGCTTGAATCTTCCGGTAGTTGTTCCTGGTAATCCCAATGGAATTTACTAGGCGAAATTCAATGATCTCACGATACACATATTTGACAGTCAGCTCGTTGATTTTAAAATTGGGATTGCAACCTGATTTGAGAAACTGATCCATCAGGATCGCTTCCTTTGGACTTTCTGCTGGTATTTTTATGTCATACAGTATCCATTTACTTCTGGGAGCTTTTGGATCCCCAACTAAAAATGAATAATAACTTGACAAGATATCCACTCGTTTTTGGCGATTTCTTGACATAATATAAATTTTAGGCGCTGGCAATCAATCAGTTGATTTTTTGCCGATAATTTATATTATGTTAAGTTACATTTTCTTGACATACAGCGCTTTACCTCAATGCGCTTCAATCTTTAGGTTAAAAAATACTTTACTTTCATCGATCGTATTTCGCTGCTTCATGGTGCCGATACAATGAATCTGTTCTCCCTTTTCTAAAAGTAGTTTCTCAAATTCATCCTGCGCGGCCTGGTCTACAGAAATCAATAATCCGCCGCTTGTTTGTGGATCTGCAGCGACAGCGATCTGTTCTTCCGACAATCCGATGACATTGGCGCCATAAGAATTCCAGTTTCGCTTGGTTCCTCCGGGTATAGCTCCTTGTTCGATATATGACAGAACACTTGGATCAATCAAAGGCAACTTAACATAATCTATTTGGGCATCAAGTCCGGATGCATTGCACATTTCAAGTAGATGTCCCGCCAAACCAAAACCAGTCACATCGGTTATTGCGTGAACAAAGTCGAGCGTGCCTAGATGCTGTCCGATCTTATTTAACTTCAGCATAGAGGCCTTGGCTTTCTCCATGTGTTCAGCTACAACAATCCCTCTTTTCTCAGCAGTCGTTATAACCCCTGCCCCAAGTCCTTTGGTCAGATAAATTAAATCGTCACACCGTGCCCCGGCATTCGTCTTCAAATGATCAGTAGGAATCAAGCCATTTACTGCAAGTCCGAATATCGGCTCTGGACTGTCAATGCTATGACCTCCGGCGAGTGGTATTCCTGCCTCCGCACAAATGCTTCTCGCACCTTCAAGTACCTTCACGGCATATTCTACGGGGATTTTGTCAATCGGCCACCCCAGAATACCAATAGCCAGTACAGGTCTTCCGCCCATAGCGTAAACGTCACTGATAGCGTTAACTGAAGCAATTCGTCCAAAATCATAAGCGTCGTCCACGATGGGCATAAAAAAATCAGTCGTGCTTATCAGGGCTTGTCCGTTGCCAATATCGAGTACGGCAGCATCATCCTTGTGATCATACCCGACAAGCAGCCCTGGAAAAGTCTCGCGAATACCAGTCTTTAGAATTTGATCCAGCAGGACGGGTGATATTTTGCATCCGCAACCGGCACCATGACTGAATGCAGTTAATTTGATTTCATCCTGGAGAATTGGACTACTCATTCTTTTATTATTTTATTTTTAAATTCTATAACTAGTCGCGCTATTGCTTCTAAGCTGTTCTTTTGCAATCTGAGGCGATGTACTTTTTCTTCCTGTCTCCGGCTTAACCCGTAATCATACGTTTTGTCATAATAATTCAGGGCGATCGCAACGGCTTCGATATAATTGCCTGACTGAACATTTTTGATGGCTTCATCGGTCTGTTCATGTCCCAGCCTTTTCCTGATTTTTTCAAAAGATTCAATGAGTTGAGCAGGATTATTGTCGTAATAAGTATTCACGAGATTTTCTATGCGCCAGTTATCATCAACATCAAGATGAATCAAAGGTGCTTCACGCATAAGTTTCCAAATTCCTTCAGGTATCTGAATTTTGCCAATCGTCCGGCTTTCATTTTCAAGCCAAATTTTTTCGTTAATATCGAACTTAGATAATTCGCAGAACAGGTCATTTTCAAACTGTTCGGTTCCACTTTCACTTGTTCTGCCTATCCAACCGAATGCTGATCCTTTGTGATCTGCAAGTTCTTCCAAATCGATAACATTTTCACCTTGTCGACTCATTTCCCTGAGAATCGAAGTCTTCTGACATCCTGTCCTTCCACCAAGAATTACAAAATTGTAACGCTGACAATTCAAATTCTCGAGAATTTGCTGTCGGTAAGACTTGTATCCTCCCTGGATGATGATGCACGTTTTACCTGTCAGTGAGAGAAGCCAGGCCATCGAGGCACTGCGCATTCCTCCTCGCCAGCAATGGACAATCAGATTTGAGTTTGATGTAAACTTGTCTAACGCAGTTTGGAACAACTGTTTCATTTTTGGACCTGTAATTTCAAGTCCTTTAGAAATGGCTTGATCCCTGCCCACCTTTTTGTAAATTGTGCCAATGATGGCTCGTTCTTCATCATTGAACAGTGGTATATTGAAGGCACCCGGTATGTGACCTTGCTTAAATTCAGAAGGCGACCTTACATCAATTATCGGAATGCCGTCGTATTGGGCGGTCAGAAACTCAGTTGCAGGAATAATTTTGACGGACATAATTCAGTATACCCATTCATCAATATACCGAACAATGATCCGAGACAGATTGAGTGCATCTGAGAGTGCCCGGTGACGTTCGCCTTCGAACTCCATGCCATGATGTTTCAATACTTTATATAAACCGGCTGGCGTGGCAATATCTTTTCGCTGGTGATACTGCGATTTGATATCCACATAAGGGTTTAACCATTCCAGTTCGAATCGGTGTAATGCTGCATTGGATTGCATAAGTTTGAGGTCTGCTGATCCCCAAGCGCAGAAAATATATTCTTCATCAGGTAATTCAGCCCAGTCCATCATTTTGTTTATTACCTGTGGGAACATTCGCGCATTATCCACATCCTTTTGGCTGATATGTGTAAGCCCCTTGCAATAAGGACTTAAACCAGGATTCATCACTGGACGTACGAATGAATTGAAAGTGCTCTTAATACTTCCGTAACGATCAATGATGCAGGCACCAATTTCGATAATCTCTTGTTCTTTACCGCGATTATCAGGCCAGCATGTGGCCTCCAAATCAAATACGAAAAAATTCATCTTACATCAAAGATTGATATTCTTCTTCGGCAATGTCTTTTAAATCGTCTTCCAGATTGCGAAGTTTGTTATAATAAAAATATAGCGCGATGAGATCTTCTGTAACTATTTCCTGGTTGGAGATCATTAACACCTTTCTGTTGTGAAAAACACCAACCCTGCGAATCCCCTCTTCAATAACCTGATCAAAATCCTGTAGCATCCTGTCTGAAATATAAGCCTTGCCCTGATTTTGCAGAACCTTCATCTTGGCAAGTAATTTTTTGCAGTACACTTTATAATCAGCTAACGGCAATGAAAATTCTTCTTCCGGCGATTGAACAATGTTTATATCATCTTGCTGATTGTGTATTTCCTTGTACATTTTGAATGCGCTGAATGCGACAAAGTGTGCCGGCAATATAAAATTGTTCTTTTTATATTCGCGGGCTATAGCTTCAGCCAGCTCCTTGGTATAAATTGATTCGCGTTGGGCATCATGAACAAATTCGCCTTCCCTTTTAAAATAGTCTCCCAGATGCACAGGTTTGCCATTATGATCGAGGCTGTTGCCGTGTGCATCGACAATGTTGCCAAAGACGTCCAGGGGTGTTCCAAAAGTGAGATATACGCTGGATGACTTTTTCAGAAGACCCCATATAAAATTTAAATATTCTGAAATCGGAGACGGTCGTTCCTTTGTAATAAATTTCTCCTGCCCGGTAGTTCTCAGGTGTTGCAAGATCAGTGACCGTGCCTCCAATACACTTTCGTAGCCAATGACAACGGGCACAATGATGATTTTTCTTGGATCCCGCCTTTGTAGTAAATTCCGTTGCGCCAGCACCATGGAATTCAGAAGTCCAAGCTTGAGTTTGCCTTCAACTTCACCGGATCTTGACCTGGTCCCTCCGGGAAAAAAGATGGTATTCACTCCCCTCTCTGCCAGAAGTCTGGAGTATGTGCTTAATGTGTGCAAATAAATCTGGTTCTTTTTTCTTCGGTCCACACGATAAGCGCCAAGCCGATTCATAAAAAATGCAAAAAATTCGCTGTCAAAAAGATTCAATCCTGCTCCATAACTGAATGCAGGCAACCCACCGAATGTGTCCACCATGTAGCCTACGAGTATGCTGTCGAGATTACTCGAGTGTGTTGGGACAAGTATGATGGTATGATCTTTAAAAAGCTGCCTGACAACATCAATCTGACCATTTATGATCATACATTTTTCAAGGCGCGCCACTTTCTTTTTAATGCCGCTGAAAATTGAAAAATTTATTGGGTAATACAGAAAATGAAAAAACCAGGTTAATGCCTTTCTGGCGAATTGAAATGTAGGTATATTGAAAGAGCCGGATATTTCCTCAACATACCTGTGAATTAATCTGCTCGCGGTTTGTTTATTCTTCTGAAACGAATCATGAGACTCCTTATTCTCATTGTATTCACGTTGCAGTTTTTTGAAGAACAGTGATTCATTCGGAGGGTCTGCCTTCCATGGATTAGACTTCACGCGTTGTCTTTCCTGAAAAATAGTTTTGCTAAGCATCTGATCCAGTTCGCCCGCTCCAACACGTTCAACCTGAACCTCCATGTCCTGAATAACCTTGTCAACGAATTCGGCTCTGTTTTTTGCCAGAATATATACAGGCCAGTCGTGAATATCAGGCAATAAATGCGGTCTCATATCAAACTGTTTTTTCAAAATTAGAAAGATGCAAAGACATAAATTTCAGAATTTCTTCTTTTCCAATATATTTTTCAGAACTACTGCAAAAATATTCCGGAATTTTTTCCCAATCCTGTTTGAGCAGTTCTTCGTAACGATTAATATTGAATTTTAATTCAGCTTTTTTACATTTATCACTTTTGGTAAAAATGATGGTAAATGGTACTTGCTTTTCTCCCATCCATCGAATATGATCCAGGTCAGTTTTTTGAGGAGATATGCTGATATCAATAAGTAAAAAAACACAGATCAGGTTTTTGCGGTTTTGAAGATATTTTTCAATTTCAATATTCCAACTCTGACGTCGTGATCGCGAGATCCTGGCATAGCCATAACCCGGAAGGTCAACCAGGTGAAAACGATCGTCAATCAGGAAGAAATTAAAATTGATGGTTTTTCCCGGAGTGGATGAGATTAATGCCAGTTCCTTGCGCTGGGTTATGTAGTTGATCAGACTGCTTTTTCCAACATTGGATCTTCCCCAGAAGCAATATTCCGGTAAAGTACTCTCCGGCAGAGACCTGGCATGTGGATAAGATCCGATATAACGGGCCTGCTGAAATTGCATTAAGTTAAGATTCTGCTAATGAGGGGGTAAGATATAAAATCTCAGGCTTATATACCGTTTATTTGTGCAAAATCGCCGGAATGAAGTACGTAATATTAAGTTTTGTTTTCTTTTTAGTGGTTGAAAATCAGACCAAAGCACAGTTTGAATGGGGTCTGCTACTCGGAGCTTCAAGTGTCAGCATCAAGCCAAAGACTTTTGTGATCAACAATGATCAAAAGCTTGATTCCTTTTCATTGGCATTCAAGGATGCAAATTACGGATTTCACTTTGGTGGGTTTGTTCGCTTAAGCTATCGCAAAGTTTTCATTCAGCCTGAATTTCTGTTTAATTCGAATAAAACAACATTCACGTTTAAGGACTTTACAAAGTTACAGACTTCTGATAGCATACGAAACGAACGATACCAGCGAATGGACATCCCCCTCATGGTAGGCGCAAAATTCGGTATATTCAGGTTGAATGCAGGACCTGTGGCTCACTTTATATTGAATAACAGATCTGACCTGGTTAATATAGAAGGATATGATGATAAATTCAAGTCTGCAACTTATGGCTATCAACTTGGACTTGGTTTTGACTTCGGACTTGTCACTTTTGATCTAAGACATGAGGGTAATTTCAGTAAATACGGAGATCATGTTACCTTCTTTGGTAAACACTTTGCTTCTGACAAAGCAGAAACACGTTTGATCGGGACTTTCGGTTTAAAATTTTAATCAATTTTGACCCTTGGGTCAAAAAATGTGTACGCTAAATCAGTCAGGTTGCCGATGATTATGAAAATAATGACAGTAACGATACAGCATCCTGTGATCATCGGTATATCTAAATGTTGCAGGGCGCTGATCGTAAGTAATCCTAGTCCTTTATAGTTAAAGATATATTCTACAAAAAAGGAACCCGTCAACAGCGATGCAAACCATGAACTGATCGTAGTAACAATCGGATTCATGCTATTGGGCAGAATATGATACCGTATCAGTTTGGCTTTACCGATTCCTTTGGATCTGGCAGTACGCACATAATCAGATCCCAATACATCAAGGACTGATGTTCTGGTCATTTGCGTGATCATGCTCACCGGGCGAAGTCCAAGAGCCAGTGCTGGAAGAATTAGGTGACTTAGAAATATTTGCTCATCACCAAGGTCATTAAAATCCCAAAAGCTTCCTTGCAGCGGTAGATGCGTCCATTTTCCCAAAACAAAAGCAAAAATAAGCGCAACAATCAGGGAGCTGACATAACTGGGAATTGCATACAATATCGTTGTGATAGACAAAATCAACCTGTCCCAAGTTGTATTCTGATTCATTCCGGCATAAAGTCCAGCTGCCACGCCGAGAAAAACGCTCATCAGTATGCTAGCCAGTGCCAAGGCCATTGTCCCTGGCAGTGCTTCAGCGATATGGCTGATAACATTACGCCCGTCATGATATGACTTTCGAAAATATGGCCACTTGGAAATGCATAATTTTCCGTAGGCGGAAAACAATGTAGTGTACTGATAATCGCTGATTCTGGGATCGGATGGATTGATAATTTGAAACGGTGACAAGTCTTCAAAGTATCTCCAGACCTGGACATAAAACGGCTGGTCAAGATAATATTTCTTCTTAAAAAGTTGAATGGTCTCCTCATCCGAGCGCTGACCAAAACTCATGCGTGCAGGATCAACAGGGGTGTAGAAGATAATGGTCGTGATCAGTGCCGCCACAGTCAATACCGATAACAGGGCCAGGCTTAATTTATTGATGATAGCACGAATCATAAATGTAAATCACAAATTGACAAAATTAATAATATATCAGTAATTCTTTCATCAGTAGCTGGATAAACAAGGGTAATTTTGCATAATTTTGGTGTCAGAAGTTAAATATCGAAAAAGTGTTGATTAAAAAGCTGGGTGAATTCCAAATAGAGGATATCGATGAACTGAAATCTCTGGACAAACACTACTGGAACAAGCCATCTGATTTTAAGGATCTGATTCAGGGTCAACCTGACATGAAATATCTTCTATCTCAAATTGAAATTAAGTCCAATAGTTACCATTGTAGAACGTTGCTGATCAATGTGCTCAGGCGGCAGTATACTTCGTTTGATCCTGATTGGGTTGATTCAATACTCAAACCGCTGGAGTCGGAACGATGTTTTGCCATTACCTGCGCGCATCAAGCCAACCTATTTGGTGGTCCTCTGTATTGGTGGTATAAAATAGCTCATACCATTGCCTTGGCACGTGAAGCTACGCGATTATTCCCGGATTATCAATTCGTCCCAATTTATTATTGTGGCAGTGAAGATCATGATTTTGATGAAGTATCTTCTGTAAATTTATTCGGTAAAAGGATTTCTTGGAAATCAAACCAGGAAGGACCGGTCGGCAGGATGTCCGTAGAAGGATTACAGGCCGCAATTGCAGAAGTCAAGTCTTTGTTTATGAATGATCCCGAAGGAATTTTGAGGGTTGACGAAATAGATAAGATTCTAGGAAATTCTACGAACTATATTTCATTTTACAGAAATCTGGTGCATTATTTTTTCAGGGAAACGCCTTTGATTTTTTTTAATCCTGACGATGAACAAGCCAAATCTGCATTTGCCGAATATGTGAAACGTGAACTTCAGGATCAGATGATCTTTCATCAATCTCAGGAGTCCGTTGCAGTGCTCAATGTAATGGGTTATCAGCCACAAGCGCATATTCGAGTACTAAACCAGTTTTATTGTAAAGAACACTACAGGAGTGGAATTTATTCTGACGGACATCAATTTCATACTAAAGACCAGAAATATCAGTGGTCGCCTGAAGAAATCAAAGAAGAAATATACACGCACCCGGCTCGATTTAGCCCTAATGTGGTGATGAGGCCATTGTATCAGGAATTATTGCTGCCAACAGTGATTTTCGTAGGTGGCGGAGCGGAGATGGCTTACTGGCTTCAGCTTAAAAGTGTTTTTGACGCGCAGGGTTTACCCTACCCTATTCTGTGGAGACGGTTTTCCGCCATCATTTTTAGTTCCGGAATTCTGGACAAAATGTTCAAATTAGGAGTCCAATGGGATAAGGCTTATCTAAAAATTCACTTGTTACAACAATACTATTTGGAAGGTCATTCGAGCATTCTTCAGCGTGTGCAGGATACGCAGGTTCAGCTGAAGAAATTTTTGAAAGAACATCACGATCAGGCAGGAAAGTTTAGTACCACTTTCCAACAGTCTTTGTCTGCAGATTTGACGAGGTTAGAACAGCAAATCGAAAAAATTTCACAACGTATTCTGAAGGAGGAAAAGCTGCAGCATGAGTCGGACCTCAATAAAATTTTGAAGATTAAGGAAAGCTTGTTTCCTGATGGAGGACTTCAGGAAAGATCTGAATCAGGTATTCAATATTTTCTACGATATGGACATGAATTTGTCGAGGACCTGATCAGCAATGCCAATCATGAGACGCGGTTTGTCGCATTGCAATTATTGCGTTAGCTTCAGAATATAATGCTAAAATTATAATTATTATTGAATTATAATTTGTAATTATTGAAAAGATAATGCGTTAAACAAAATCATATTTCAACCATTATATTTATGATTAGATGGACAATCTCAAGGATATCATTATAATTGGAGCAGGGCCTGTAGGCTTGTTTACGGTATTTGAAGCTGGCTTATTGGGTCTTAAATGCCATCTCATCGATGCGCTCGGAGCACCAGGAGGTCAACTGAATGAGATTTATCCTAAAAAACCAATATATGATATTCCGGGACACCCCGAGATATTGGCATCCGACCTTGTGGATAACCTGATGAAACAAATATCCCCATTTAAACCTGAATTTACTTTGGGAGAAACTGTCATAGAACTAACAAAGGATAATGAGGGAATTTTTACCTTGATGACCGATCAGGGCACCATGCTTCGTTCTAAGGTTATAGCAATTGCAGCAGGATTGGGATGTTTCGAACCTAGAAAACCGGCACTAGCTAATTTGGAGTTTTTCGAGAAGAAAGGAGTCGACTATATAATCCGGGATCCATTAAAATACAAGAATTCAAAAATTGTAATTTCAGGTGGTGGCGACTCAGCCTTGGACTGGGCTATTTATTTGGTGAATATTGCTTCTGAGATTACCTTGGTTCATCGAAGGACTGAATTTCGCGGGGCTCCTGAGTCCGTTCGCAAGTTGATGGAACTTTCAAATTCCGGCAAGATTAATGTTATAACGAATGCCGAAGTCACCCAGTTAAATGGTTCAGAGCATCTTGAGGGTGTTGTTGTTTCCGTGGAAGGTGGTCAGCCACAGACACTGGATGCCCAATTTTATATACCTCTTTTTGGTTTAACCCCTAAATTAGGTCCGATTGCAGGCTGGGGACTTGGATTGGATAAGAATGCCATTCAAGTCAATACACTGGACTATTCCACCAACATACCAGGAATTTTTGCCATCGGGGATATCAATACGTATCCTGGTAAACTAAAACTAATTCTATGCGGATTCCATGAAGCTACCCTGATGGTTCAATCTGCATATAAAATTATTCATGGCGGAAAGGATCCGTCATTTAAGTACACTACTGTCACGGGAATTAAACCAATGCAGTAAATAAGAAATGGATATCCAACTCAAAATTATTGATAGACAGGGAGAATTTCATGAATATGAGATTCCATCTGATTGTGGACTTAATCTCATGGAGTTGTGCAAGAGTGCTGAACTGGGTGTTGAGGGTATATGCGGAGGAATGGCACTTTGTGGATCATGCATGATTTATATTGATCAGGGACCTGAGCTACCCGGGGTAGGTGAAGATGAAGAGAAAATGCTTGACACATTGATGCATGTACGAAAGAACAGCAGACTGGCTTGTCAAATTAAAATCAGTGAAAAAATTAACGGTTTGCAATTCACTATAGCACCTAATCAGTGATCAGTATGGCAAGAGCTTATTGGGCATTGGCGATGACATGTATCATCTGGGGCACGACATATCTTGTGAATAAGTTAGGTGTAAATCATATTCCTCCTTTTTTATTTACAGCTGTAAGGCACAGCATCGCCGGTTTGTGTATGTTGACTTATGTCTTTTTTGTTCTTAAAGAAAAGTGGCCAGATTTCAGGTTTATTAGATTTCAAATCTTGTTAGGCATTCTGTTATTAACGATTGGTAACGGAGTTGGCGTATTTGGACTGAAATATATTGATAGTGGGTTAAGTGCTATCCTGGCGGCCACTTCACCAATAACAATCGCGCTACTGGTTCATTTTTATAAGCCTGAAGAAAAAATCAGCTCCTGGGGTTGGTTTGGTCTATTGATGGGTTTTGCCGGTCTGGTTATTATTTGCATTGAAAAGATCACCTGGCCGCTGCATCGGGATGATAACTTTATTGGTATTGGGCTCACCTTGATTTCAGTACTTGCTTGGGGCATAGGTACAGTGGTCAGCAAGACCAGAACAAGTCATCACTCTCCATTTATGGCTGCTGGATTTCAGATGATTTTTGGGGCTATTCCACTTGTAATCGGCGCAATTTTCAAGGAGGACCATTCTGGTTTTGTCCTGGATACGCGCGCAGTGATGATCTGGATTTATATTATCATTTTAGGATCGCTCGTCGCTTACACAGCTTACATCTATGCACTTCGTTATCTCCCGGCGCCAATCGTCAGTATTCAGTCATATATCAATCCGGTTATCGCGATGAATCTCGGTGTAATATTTCTAAATGAATTCATGAGCACTCAACTCATCGTTGGCGCCTTATTGACCTTGATGGGAGTATTTATTGTCAATTTTGCGGAACAAAGAAGAAAGAAGTTACTTCGGTTAAAAGATATTGAAGAAAACTGAAAGAGCTATTGCTCCATTTTATAGGGAAACTTCCGTGAAACATTTACCATAAGGGACTTGGCAAGTCTTTCAGAACTACTTCCGACTGAGCCACTGTCAATATGGTCATACTTCCATTGCAACTCATCCGTTACATCGTGGATGTTGAGGCTTACGGTTGTTTCATTCGTAGTTCCCCATGAACCGAAAATAACACCAATTGCAACTGCAGCACCATCAGACATAGGTTTACTCATTTTTATGTTGCCAGAAATAATAGCATCTACGTTCAGTAATTTACAAAGCTCAGACTTTTGCTTTTCTCCCAGATTATCATAGGTTATGTTGTTCTTTTTAAGAAGAGCATTTGTTTTGTCAATGTCCTGAAATTTAACAGTATATTTATCCTTAGAGCTTCTTTTTAAGAATTCACTGTATACCTGGTTCTGCAGATCATAACCTGTTTTGACTTCAGAATCATGAATTGACTCTTCAGTTACACCTTTAGGCAACTTTCGTATATCAATATGTGCTGCAAATGGTATAATAGCAACAGTTCTGACTTTTTTCTTGCTTTGTTCCAGTGTTGCCGCCTTGTATATCTGCGGACCACAGGCAACAATAAAACCAGCCATAACGAAAAGCAAACACAAATTTTTCATCGCAAAAATGAGTTGATTGTAAAAATACAAAAGTACTTAACTTCCTTATATATAATCCAGCTTCGCTGTAAAATGTCTGAGAACAGCTGGCTCTTCCAGTATTTTCATTCCTCTGAGGGATTGTCTCTGATCAAAGACTTCACATACAACTTCTGCAACATAGTCTATATGGCTCTGCGTATAAACCCGTCTTGGAATGGCCAGCCGTACAAGTTCAAGTTGTGCCGGTATAAGCTGATGATTCTCGTCATACTTGCCAAACATAAGGGAGCCAATTTCACAGCACCTGATTCCGCCGGCAACATATAATTCGCAGCTTAAGGCCTGGCCCGGATACTGTTCTACAGGTAAGTGGGCGGCAAATGATTTGGCATCCAGGTAAACTGCATGTCCACCGGCAGGTTGCATAACGGGCACATGATGAGACTTTAACTTGTTTGTCAGATAATCCATGCTGCGAATGCGATACTTAAGATAATGTTCATCCATAACTTCCCGCAGTCCAATGGCAATAGCTTCTAAATCGCGGCCAGCGAGCCCGCCATAAGTAGGAAATCCTTCTGTGACGATGAGCAGGTTTCTTGCTGCCTTTGCCAGTTCTGCGTCATGTAATGCAAGAAAACCGCCAATATTGGCAAAAGCATCTTTTTTAGCACTCATAGTGCAACCTTGCGCATAGGTAAATATTTCTTTGGCGATAACTTCAACTGGAGTATTCTCATATCCGGGTTCACGCATTTTGATGAAATAGCTATTCTCTGCAAACCGGCATGCGTCAATAAATAGTGGTATTCCGTGACTTTTGCAAATTTTGCTGGTCTCACGGATGTTATGCATACTTACGGGTTGTCCTCCACCGGAATTATTTGTAATCGTAAGAATTACCAAAGGTATATTTCCGGCTCCTAGTTGATCTATATGATTTTGAAGTTTATCCAGATCGATATTTCCCTTAAATGGAGCAGGTACTGTAGGGTGAAGGCCTTCCTTACAAAGTAAATCAATTCCTGTAGCGCCACTGTATTCAATATTTGCACGTGTTGTATCAAAAAGCGTATTGGATAAAATATATTTCCCTTGACCGCCTACAAGCGTAAATAGTATTTTTTCAGCCGCCCTACCCTGATGTGTTGGAATTACAAAGGGCATTGAGGTGATGTTAATGACTGCTTCTTCAAAGTGGTAAAAACTTGGACTACCAGCATACGATTCGTCTCCGGACATAATGCCTGCCCATTGATTGCTGCTCATCGCCGAGGTGCCACTATCCGTCAATAAGTCGATCATGACATCATTTGAATGCACTAAAAAAGGATTGAAATGAGCTTTGGCAAGAATTAATTCGCGTTGTGCCCGTGTATTAAATGGTATAGGTTCTACCGATTTGATTCGGAACGGTTCGATGATGGTTTTCATAAGCAAACTTTCCGGTCACTTCAATTCTCACTTGGTACTTTGTCCGGAAAGGTGCAAATATACGACAAACTAGTCTTTTATTGAGCGGGTTTATTTCTTTTTCTTAAATGGATTCCAGTCCTTCATCTTGTCCTTAATCTGATCGACAGTTGAATCTTTAAGAATTTCGTCAACTTTCTTTCCGCCTTTATCTTTTAGTATTTCTTTACCTTTATTGACAAGCGCACTGTCAACATGTTTGCTGGCTTCGTTCGCTGCTTTGTCAAGTATTTTGGATTTCTCTTCTTCGATTTTATGGGCAGCCACCTTTTTAAGGCTATCCTCCACCCTTTGTGCCTCCTTTAACGCCTTTTCTTTAGCCTTATCAATCTCTTGTTCCGCTCTTTTGTTTAGACTATCTTTTACCTTATCGGCAACATCACTTACGACTGATTTGGTTTGATCACCTAATTCCTGGCCATCGGATCCAAGTAATTTGAAACTAAGCGAAGGATCCAAAAGCGCTCCTTTCATATTGACCAGTACATTGACATGAGAGCCTAATTCTATTGGTACGCCCGCCTTGGAAGCTAGATTCTTGAGGAAACCTATTCCTGACTCTGCAACCTCTCCAACCGCACCTGCATTTAATTTATTTCTTGGAATGCGTATTTTAAAATTAAAGTCCATTGGTCCCTGAATCCTAGTGGTGCCTGCAATACTTAAATCAAGGTCACTGATCTTGGTGGTTAATTCTTTGACAGTAACGGTGCCATTCTCTACGGTAAAGTAGTTTTTGGTATTTTTTAAATTCAGATTTTTAAGCTCTTTAATATTCAGTTTGCTTGATATGGCTTCGATGGGCTTGTAATTTTTTATGGCAGCATTGATGGTTTCAAAAATGCCTTTAATATTAATATTCGTAAGATCAGGACTCATATTTTTGTCCAGGGAACCAGAAAACAAGAATGCTGAGTTAAATTGTCCTTCAATAAATTTAGCAATCGGAGCGATCAAAGAAAAGGTCTTGATGCTCTCAAATATTCTGGCAAATTGCAGATTCTTCATATCATATTTCATGTCGAATTTTGGCTGCTGCGGATTCGAAGTATTATAAATTCCGGATAGCAGCATTTTGCCACCCATAGAACTCGTACTGAGCTGGTTAAACTGAAGTTCATCTTCGATTACGTTTAAGTCTGCAACCACATCTGCAAGATCAAGTTTGCTGTACTTGACTCTTTTTCCTTTGAATTTGATATTTAGATCCATTCCCTTCGGAACGAGGAATGGTTCTGCTGGCTGAGAAGCAGTCTGTACATTCCCGTTGTTCATAAAATTGTCCGCATCAAAGTAATCAGTTTCAAGATTTACGTTTCCTTTGAGGATCTTATCATTCATTGCAAAATCCAGCAGTGGCTCAACTTCCATTGTTCCGCTAATATCAGCACCGTTGACATTCAATTTCATCGTCGATATTTTAAAACGATCATCAGAATAATTACCCTCTGCTGAAGCATTTTTAACCTGATAATCTTCATAGCGAATTAAATCATATTCTGCCTTCCACTGCAATGCTATTCTTTTTACCAGGGCAGGAACTGTACTTGGTCCATTTGATGATTCTGTTTGTTCCGGTGCGCTTAACCACTCGTTGGCATCCATCAGACTGCCTTTGACTTTCATCAACCCATTGGACTTTCCATTCTCCTGAATCAAAGCAAGTGGATTTTTTAACTCTCCATCAATTAATAAATCGCTTTTACCGAGATAAACTTTGCCCTGCGTGATTTTGCACGATTGAGGACTAAAGTCAAGTCTGGCCGTATTAACTTCAATGGCCGGAGATTCTACTGGCTTATACCTTATTTTGTCAAAACTCAGATATCCACCAAAACGAATTTGGTCAAATTGCTCCTGTATTACCTGAGATTCAGTACAGCTTAAGTCAACATCGGTTGAAATGACACCAGATAATTCGGTCTCCTTAAGAGATGGAATTAGACCTTTAATATCTTTCAGATCGATTGAACCTTTCATTGCCGTTTCGATTTGGGGATTGTTGTACAAACGACGCATGCTTAAATCAATGTGAAAAAGTCGTTGATTCAACATAAAATCCATTGGATTCAGTTGTAAAAAGGCATTCGATAAATCATCCGTGGTGTTCTCAGAATAAAATTTCAGATTCACCTGATCAAGTCTCACAGGCATGTTTCTGTATTGTACCGATCCATTTTCCGCTATACATTCTATTTTCCAGTGCGGATATTGTTTCTTCATTCCATTGTAGATGCCTTTTATTTCTCCAGCTAAGCTAAAACGGCCACTACTGTTCAGGTCTTTGTAGTCGTTGGTGAATGCTTTGGGAACCAGACTAAACAACTCACTGAATTCATTACCAGGTGCTTTAAATTTGAGGTCTAATTGGGTGGATAAGGAATCTGGTTTGCTGATTTTTCCAATAAGCTCAAGGGACAGCGCATTGAGTCTGGTTAAATTCTCAGTCATTTCAATGGATTGCTGCGCTTCGTCATATTTTATTTTTAGATGGTTTGATAACCTGGCATTGGAAAAGTAGTGAACACTACCAGAGGCCAAACTGAATCGCTCAATATCAGTGATACACCGTAAGTCATACAACTTATCGGACAGATCAATACTTCCTTCATGGTTAAGACCTACAACATTACATTGCAAACTACTATCGCGGTAGCTTATATCTCCGTCTTCAATGCGATAATGCCGAATCGAAAGTGAAATCGCACTTTCCTTCTGATTATTGGCAGATGGTTGTAAAAGTTGATAATTCGCGCGCCCGTCAGGATATTGAATCAGATTGATTTGAGGCTTGATCAGTGACAAACCTTTGATCTCGAGTCTTTCCGTTTTGGTGATAAGGTTCCAGAAATCA
>JAIBCI010000072.1 GCA_019694255.1 Saprospiraceae bacterium | reverse complement strand
TTAATGATTAGTAATAAAATAGTTTATACATTTGTACATATATTAATGTATATACGTAGTTCTTTGAGAGTGTTATAGATTGAAAATATAAATAATTTGTTTATATTGCATAAACAGATTGTTTACATGCTGTAATTCAGCTGGTTTCATATTAAATATTTTTATACTTTTCTTGGGTAAAAGTGGGTAAAAGTGGAGAATTGCTTTACTTTTGAGCCATCAAACCAACCAATCCTGACTCAATGAGCAGATTTACCGGAGAATATGAAGTCCGCCTGGACGATAAGAACAGGTTGCGATTGCCGGCGGTGCTGTTGAGACAACTCGGTGAGGAGGTCAAGTTGGGATTGGTCATCAACAGAGGCTTTGACAAATGTCTCGTGTTGTACCCACAGAAGCAGTGGGAGAAAATTAGCGACGAAGTCAATCAGCTAAATCTTTATGTTACAGCAAACAGGGAGTTCGCCAGGTATTTTTTTCGTGGCGCAACACCCCTCGAGCCGGATGCATCATCGCGCATTCTGATGCCTAAGACGCTAATGGAATATGCAGGTATCCAGCAGGATGTCATCATCTATGCCTATGGCGATCAGATTGAGATCTGGGCGAAAGAGGCCTATGAGCGAATGATGGATAGTGCGCCAAAAGATTTTGCCACTTTGGCTGAAAAGATCCTTGGACATAAAGATGTCTGAACAGGCAGGGCATATACCCGTATTGCTGAAAGAGTCAGTTGACCTTTTGATCAGTGATCCTTCAGGGGTGTATGTTGATCTGACGTATGGCGGTGGTGGCCATTCCAGGGAAATTCTTGGAAGGCTCAGTGACAAAGGAAAGTTGATCGCTTTCGATACGGATCAGGATGCAGTTCATAAGTTGATACGTGACAAAAGGTTTCAATGGATACACGCAAATTTCAGATACCTGAAGAAGTATCTGCGGTATTATAAGATTGAAAAAGTAGATGGTGTGCTGGCAGATCTTGGCGTATCCTCTTTTCATCTGGATGAAGAAGAAAGAGGATTCTCCTTTCAGTCAGATGCACCGCTGGACATGCGGATGAACATGGAACAGGAGATGACGGCGGCGGACATTCTCGCCCAATATCCAGAGGATAAGTTGTCCCGGATATGGAGTGAGTATGCCGAGGTCACCAACGCAGCGAAGATGGCTGCGAAATGGACCAGCGACCGAAAATCCATTCGCCTCCGCACCTGCAGGGAATTTGCGCAGTGGCTCGGACCCTTTATTTATGGGCCGCGCAATAAATTTCTCGCCAAAGTCTTTCAGGGACTTCGCATAGAAGTCAACCAGGAGATGGAAAGCCTGAAAGATGTTCTGCTGCAGACGGAATCGCTGATGGCCACCGGCGGCAGGATTGTCGTGCTGAGCTATCACTCGCTGGAAGACCGGATGGTTAAGCAGTTTCTCAGGGGTGAAATGGCAGAAGCCGGACTTCCCTGGAGTAAGGCTGGCAATTCGCAATGGCGACTGCTCAACAAAAATGTAATGCAGGCCAGCGAAGAGGAAATAAAAAGAAATCCAAGGTCGCGATCAGTCAGACTGCGCGCGGCAGTGAAGATATAAAATGGAATATAATAAACCACCAAAACTGGAGCGAAGGAAGTACTCGGATGTGGGATCGATGTACTTCTTTAAAAACCTGCCATACTTTTTTTTGGCATTGGGCCTAGCAATTGTTTATGTGTGGAATGTCAACAGTGTCGAAAGGGCCATCCGCAAAAACCAGATTCTTTCTGACGAGTTGAGCCGTCTGCGATGGGAGTATTGGACTCTCAAATCGGGAATGATCTACAACAGCATCGAGACCGAGGTGTCCAAAAAGGTCGTGGACAAGGAGATTATGATTGGTCAAAAAGCACCCAAAAGATTGGTGCGAAAAGAAAATTGACCGTATGAGCAGGAAAGGCGAATTCCTGAGTCGTGTGTACTTCATCACTATCGTGTTTGTATTGGTGGCGGTGGCGCTCGTTGTGCAGGCAGTTCGCATCAGTGTGATCGAAGGTGATCACTGGAAATCAAGAGGGAAGGAGTTGTATTATCAGCTCATCGACTTCGAAGCGGAGAGGGGTAAGATCCTCGCCGATGACGGAAGTCCCCTGGCGATCTCACTACCGTTCTTTGACATACATATGGATGCGGCAGCACCGGGATTGAAATCAGACATTTTCAATCAGCAAGTCGATTCACTTGCACTTTGTCTTTCGAAATTTGTCTATGAGAATTCATCGAAAGAAGAAGTGCGCAGAATGCTGGTGCGGGAACGTCAGCGCGGCAATCACTATGTGCTCATTCGCAAAAGTGTTGATTATAGTCTGCTTCAGTCAATTAAAAAGTTTCCGATCTTTCGATTGGGTCAAAACAAAGGAGGACTGATCATCGACCGTGTAGATCATCGCGAGAGACCGTATAAATTACTCGCAGGGCGAACAATCGGTATACAGCGTGAGAACGCACAGTCCGTAGGACTGGAGTCCAAATACCACCAATTGCTCCGAGGGCAAAGTGGACAACGACTGATGAAAAAAGTTGGTCCGAACGTCTATCTTCCGATGGATGAAGTCAATGAAATCGAAGCCCGCAAAGGAAAGGATATCATGACTACGCTGAATATGGAAATTCAGGAAGTCGCTGAGAAATCACTCCAGGAAGCCATCGAGACACATCATGCAGAAAAGGGATGCGCAATCGTTATGGAAGTGCGCACTGGTGCCATCAAAGCGATAGCAAATCTCGGGTATGATAACAACGGATTGCTGGCCGAAAATTTTAACTACGCCGTGGGTAACTCGACAGAGCCCGGTTCAACGCTCAAGCTCGCTTCCGTGGCGGCCATGATGGAAGAACAACGAGTCGATCTGCATACGCCCATAGATCTCAACGGAGGTGTCTATTACTTCTACAACCGCAAAATGCCGGACTCCGAATTGCATGGTGTTGGGATGTCTGATCTGGAATATGCGTTCATCAAATCTTCTAACGTAGGTATTAGTCGTCTGGCTTTTAACAGCTTTGGAACACCGGAAGGACAGAAAAAATTTGCATCCTATTATAAAAAATTCGGCCTCACAGAACCAACACAGATCGATTTGGAAGGTGAGCCGTTGCCGGTGGTCAAACATCCGGTAAAAGATAAAGATAAATGGTATGGCACGACGGTGCCATGGATGAGTGTGGGTTATGAATTGCAGCTAACGCCACTGCAGGTGTTGACATTCTATAATGGAATCGCCAACAACGGCAGGGTCATGAAACCTTATCTCGTATCATCGGTATTGGATAATGATGTAGAAATCCGTAAGACAGCACCGGTGGTGTTGAGAGACAGCATCCTCTCTTCAAATACGTTGTTGCAGCTCAATACTTTGCTGCGCGCTGTAGTTGAAAAAGGAACGGCTTCTTCGATCCGGTCTGAGCAATATTCAATCTCCGGAAAGACCGGAACAGCGGTGACAAATTATCACCTCGCCGGTGCAGAGAAAAAAGAATTTCAGGCTTCGTTCTGCGGTTTTTTCCCGAGTGAGGATCCACAGTATAGCTGTATCGTGGTGATCTATAATCCTGAAGTCGGTTTTTACGGTGGACAGGCCGCCGCGCCGGTTTTCAGAAAAATAGCTGACCGCTGCATGCGTCCTAAATTGCTGGCAAGCCAGGTGCTGAATGCAGTACCAAAACCAGTTCTCGCCTCTGAGGGACTTCCGGTTGGAAATTACGGATACCAAAGAGATTTTGAACAGGTCTTTAAACATATTGAATTGCCTTACTTCCGTCAGGATCAGGAATCCTGGGTGCGCACGATCGCCGATAAGGATGGGGTGCACACACTTCCGCAGACTGTGGTCAAAGGATTGATTCCAGATCTTACCGGCATGGGTCTCAGAGACGCATTGTTTCTGTTGGACCAGGTGAAAATTCGTGTGAAAATTCATGGCAGCGGAAAAGTAAAATGGCAAAGCATTCCGCCGGGTGCATGGACCAGCGACCAGCGTGAAGTGATCGAATTGATATTGGAATAAAAAAGTTCTTTGAAAAAACTGGCCGACATAATTCGCGATCTAAATCAAGTGCAGATCCATGGAGATGCACAAATCATGATTAGCGGATTCTGTCTCGACTCCCGAAAAGTACAGAAGGGGAATCTGTTTGTAGCGGTACGTGGTAGTGCGCAGGATGGTAATGTGTACATTCCGTCTGCGATACAATTAGGGGCTGCAGCCATTTTGTGCGAACAGTTACCCGATCGTCCTGAGCTGGCAGTAACCTATATCACCTGTGATGATCTGAGCGGTGTACTGGCTTCGATGCTGAATGAATGGTATGGGTATCCCTCAAGTACTGTTAAACTGGTTGGCATCACCGGGACCAACGGAAAGACAACCACGGCAACCTTGCTTTATCAGCTTTTTACGCAATGGGGCTTTAAGTGCGGTCTGATTTCCACGGTTCAGTACAGGGTGCATCAGAAAGTCTATGATTCCAGTCATACAACGCCCGATATCATCAGGCTGTATGCACTGCTCGATGAAATGGTGCGCGAAGGCTGTACGTATGTTTTTATGGAGGTGAGCTCACATGCGGTGGATCAGGACCGTATCAGAGGTCTTCAATATGCCGGGGCTGTATTTACGAATATTACACCGGATCACATGGATTACCATGGGACTTTTAGTAAGTACATCGCCGCCAAGAAAAAGTTCTTTGACGGATTAAAGGAAGGAGCTTTTGCATTGTACAATACCGATGATCCGAATGGACGCATCATGGTGCAGAATTGCAAAGCAGCAAAATTCAGCTACGGTGTGAAGAATATGGCTGATTACAAGGGTAAGATTCTGGATCATAACCTGTTCGGATTGCACCTAAGTATCAACAAAGCTGAAGTTCATACGCGTTTGATTGGCGAGTTCAATGCCTACAATCTCGTATGTGTCTATGCGGTAGCGGAACTTCTCGGACATCAGCAGGAAGAAATTCTGATTGGTTTATCTTCTCTGCAACCTGTGGGAGGAAGATTCGAATGGTTCAGGAGTCCTGAAAAAAATGTGATTGCGATTGTAGATTACGCACATACACCGGATGCGTTAGAGAAAATTCTCACTGCGATCCATAAGATCCAGCAGAAAGATCAGTCACTGATCACTGTCATGGGGTGTGGTGGTAATCGCGACCGCAGCAAAAGGCCAGTCATGGGCGAGATCGCCGTACGAATGAGTGACAAGGTCATTTTTACTTCAGATAATCCGAGGGATGAAGATCCTGAAGAAATTATAAAAGAAATAGAGGCAGGTGTACATGAAGTTCATCCTTCAAAACACATCTGCATAACCGATAGAGCGCAAGCTATTAAAACAGCCTGTATGCTCGCCAATTTTTCTGATATCATTCTCGTGGCGGGGAAGGGCCACGAGAAGTATCAGGAAATCAAAGGGGTAAAGTACCCTTTTGATGACATGGAAATACTGAAAACAATTTTGTTAAACTAATAAAAGATTATAGAGTAGGTTCTATTATCATTCTCAGGTTGGTTTTAACAGTAACAGCAGGTGAATGCAACCAAAGGGATTGGTTCCCTGCTGTTCTGTTAAATTTCAATCACAAATGAAGAAAGTATGTTGTATTACCTGTTTCAATGGATCGACAAGGCTTTCCATTTTCCTGGCAGCAGGCTGATGGGGTATATCTCCTTTCGTGCAAGCATGGCCATTATTTTTTCACTGATCATCACCATGATTTTTGGAGGAAGTATCATCCGCACACTGAAGAGATTGCAGGTGGGTGAGACCATTCGTGACCTTGGTCTGGCCGGCGAAAAGGCAAAGGCAGGCACGCCAACCATGGGAGGCATGATCATCATTCTTGGAATTATAATTCCCACATTATTATTGACACGGCTGGATAATGTGTATATCCAGATTATGTTATTCAGTACTTGCTGGATGGGTGCGATCGGTTTTGCCGATGATTACATCAAAGTATTTCTCAAAAACAAACAGGGACTCAAAGCCATATTCAAAGTGGCAGGGCAGGTCATATTGGGACTAGTGGTAGGTTTTGTCATGCTCTACCATGAACAGGTAGTGGTCAGACTTCCAAAAGAAGAAGCCCTCGCGAATCATTTTAAAATAATGCAGACGATCGTTCTCAATGATATTGCGCACAATCGCTCTGCAGAATACGCGTACGTCAAGACATCCATGACGAATGTGCCTTTCCTCAAGGGCAATAATTTTGATTATGAATGGCTGACGCATTTCATTGGAGATAACGGACCGAGCCTGTTGTGGTTGTTCTTTATACCGATCGTTATTTTTATTGTCATTGCAGTATCCAATGCAGCCAATCTGACCGACGGTCTCGATGGACTGGCTACCGGTGTATCTGCAATCATCGCCGCGACATTGGTCATTCTGGCTTATGTGTCGGGCAATTCCATTGTCGCTGATTACCTCAATATATATTATTTGCCATACACCTCGGAGCTCGTGGTTTTTGCTTCTGCACTTTTTGGAAGTTGTGTGGGCTTTCTTTGGTATAATACATTTCCTGCCAAGGTATTCATGGGTGATACCGGCAGCCTTACGCTGGGTGCAGTTATCGCGGTGCTTGCAATTCTGCTGCGAAAGGAATTGCTGATTCCGCTGATGTGCGGTGTATTCTTCATCGAGACCTTGTCGGTAACCCTTCAGGTCACTTATTTTAAATATACCAAAAAGAAATATGGTGAAGGAAGAAGGATTTTTCTAATGTCCCCGCTGCATCATCATTATCAGAAACTCGGATACCACGAAGCGACCATCGCAACGCGTTTCTGGATCGTCAGTCTGTTTCTCGCAATTCTAACCATCGTCACATTAAAACTTCGCTAGGATGATCATTATTCTCGGATGTGGTGAAAGTGGTTTCGGGGCAGCGCTCCTGGCTCAGGCGCAGGGGCTCAAAGTGTTTGTCAGTGACGGATTAAAAATACGCGAATCGTTTCGCAATGAACTGATCGAACGAGAGATCGATTTTGAAGAAGAAGGACATTCTATTATTTACGATTGTCATCCGGAGCTGGTCATTCAGAGCCCGGGAATTCCAGATGCTGCAGAACCCATTCAGTTTTTCAAAGAGAAAAAAATAGCGATAATCAGTGAGATTGAACTTGCATTTCGATATTGCACGGGCAAGATTATCGCCATCACAGGTTCCAATGGCAAAACGACAACCACGAATCTCACGCATCACATTCTGGTGACGGCGGGATTGGATGCGGTCAAAGTCGGCAATGTGGGTGTATCCTTTTGCAGAAGCCTGGCTGCCGGAGCGCATCAGTATTATGTGGTTGAAGTCAGCAGTTTTCAACTTGACACAACGGACCGTTTTCAACCGGATATTGCCGTCATACTGAATATTACGCCGGATCATCTGGATCGCTATGGTCATGATATGGGCCGCTACGCCGCTGCGAAATTCCGTATTGCCAAAAATCAGCATAAAGAAAATCATCTGATTCTCTATCGGGATGCAGGCATCGAAAAATATGTCCCGTCAATGCAACAGGACGGACCACAAATACACTGGGTCGAGACAACGATGGATGACAGCGAAAATGTATCCATCAACGGAGAGACCCGATTCCAGCTCCAGCAAGCCCGGCTCAAAGGAAGGCACAACGCAATGAATCTTGCCTGTGCGGCAGCTGCTTGCTCTCTATTGGGTATTACTGATGAGATCATTCAACGCGCCGTCGATTCTTTTGTGAATGATGCGCACCGTCTGGAATTAATTGATGAGATCAATGGTGTACAATACATCAATGACAGTAAGGCGACCAATGTTGATTCTGTATACTGGGCACTGGATGCGATGCGTACAAGTATCATATGGATCGCGGGTGGACAGGATAAAGGCAATGATTATACGGTCATTGATCCACTGGTTAAAACCAAAGTGCGTGCGCTGATTGCACTCGGTAAAGATAACAGCAAGCTGTTGCAGCACTACGAAGGCATCGTACCGGTATTCGACACACACGCCATGGAGGATGCGGTGCGGATAGGTAGCCAGCAGGCATTCAAAGGAGATGTCGTGCTGCTTTCACCGGCATGCGCCAGTTTTGATTTGTTCAGTAATTATATACACCGCGGCAACGAATTCCGTAGTGCGGTGATGAAACTTAAAACAGAATACGCAGCATGAGTCAACTAAAAATACTTTTTAACGAAGAGATCAGGGGTGCCAAATTTTTATGGTCACTCGTAGGACTTTTGTCTGTATTGTCCGTCTTGGCAGTATACAGTGCGAGCGTAGCACTGACCAAGTATAATATGGATTCTACTGTTTTCATGTTGTTCAGACATCTGCCTTTTGTGATTACAGGTCTGTTTATTGTCTGGTATATTGGCAATCACGATTACATTATTTTCAACCGCATGGCGCCATTTATGCTGTTGCTGGCGATCATGTTGCTTGTATTTGCATTGTTTGGAGGTGTGTCCATCAACTCGGCACGTCGTTGGATTAATATTCCGATTCTGAATATTACTTTTCAGGTTTCCGATTTTGCCAAAATTGCACTGATCACTTACCTGGCGCGAAGTATCGCTGCCAAGCAAGAGATCATCAAGGATTTTAAAACAGCTTTTGTTCCCATTCTTCTTCCGGTACTGATCATTTGCGGACTGATTGCGCCTTCCAACTTCTCCACCGCTGCCATACTTTTTGTGTGTAGTGTGATCATGTTGATTGTGGGCAGGATTAAGATGAAGTATATTTTACTCTTGCTGGCCCTCGGTATTGTTTTGCTGGGACTGTTGGTCTACATCGGACAGTTTCTCCCGGATACCGTACGCGTAACAACCTGGGTCAAGCGGATTTCAGATTTTATAAATCCCTCGGCAGAGAATTATCAGGCTGAACAGGCGAGGATCGCCATTGCCAGGGGATCGTTTTTTGGCGCCGGACCCGGCAAAAGCATGTTAAGACATTTTATTCCATATTCTTATGCGGATTTCATTTTTGCGATTGTATGTGAAGAATATGGTCTGGTCGGTGCGGTGCTGCTGATCATACTGTATATGGCCCTCATGTGGCATTGCATACTGATTGTAAAGAAATCACCCAAGGCCTTTGGCTCGATTTTGACCATTGGTCTTGGATTTAGTATCGTCATGCAGGCATTTGCCAACATGGCCGTGTCACTTGGGCTGGTTCCTGTCACGGGACAGACTTTACCCTATATCAGTATGGGAGGCACCTCATTGTTATTTACAAGTCTCGCCTTCGGAATGATTGTAAGCGTCAGTAAACACATCAATTCACTTACACTTGAACGCTCTGAAACAGCAGGTCTGCAGGATTCATCAGAAGATACCAATGCCTATGAAGATCATCATTAGCGGAGGAGGGACCGGCGGTCATGTGTATCCGGCTATCGCCATAGCGGATGCATTCAGACAAATCGATCCGGCAACTGAAATTCTGTTTGTCGGCGCGGAAGGAAAAATGGAAATGAATGCAGTTCCAAAAGCAGGGTATAAAATCATTGGTTTGCCGATCTCCGGATTGCAACGTAGCCTTAGCCTGCGAAACGTCTCACTTGTATTCAAACTTGCCAGTTCATTGTTCAAAGCCTGGAACATCATCGGAAATTTCAAACCAGACGCCGTAATTGGCGTCGGTGGTTATGCCAGCGGTCCGGTGTTGAAAGTTGCGGAATGGAGAAAAATTCCGTATTTTATACAAGAGCAGAATTCCTACGCAGGAATCACCAATAAATTGTTAGGGAATCGCGCAAGCGCCATCTTTGTTGCGTTCAAGGGAATGGAACGTTTCTTTCCAAAAGATAAAATCATCCTGGCGGGTAATCCGGTACGAAATGATTTTTTACATCTGCCATCGCGCGATGATGCGCGGCGAATTCTGGGGATCCATCCGGACAAAAAAACCATTGGTATATTTGGAGGAAGCCTCGGTGCAAGGACACTCAATGAAGCGGTATCCGCGCATGCCAATGAGATTGAACAAAGACAAGATCTTCAATTGTTGTGGCAGGTCGGCAGGACCTACAAAGAAGAATTCGTCAGGAAGCATGTAAGTCAGCTTCCCAACGTTTTTTTATTCGACTTTATAGATCGCATGGATTGCGCATATGCCGCTTCGGATGTATGTGTCGCCCGCGCCGGCGCGATCACACTCAGTGAACTGGCGGTCACAGGCACACCGGCGATTCTGGTTCCTTCTCCCAACGTGGCGGAGGATCATCAGACAAAAAATGCAGAGACCATGGTTGGTGAAGATGCCGCAGGGATGGTGCCAGATCGTGTTGCAAAAGAAGAACTGTGGCAGTCGTGTATGTCTTTGCTTCGCGATGCGTCGCAACAGGAAAAATATAAAAGAGGACTTTCGGCAGTGGCGCGACCCAATGCGGCGTTGACCATCGCCCGTGAGGTAATTAAAATGATACATCAGAATTGAGCGGTAAAGGATACATCTATTTTCTGGGGATCGGAGGCATCGGAATGTCTGCGATCGCAAGATATTTTCATCTTCAGGGTGAGAAAGTGTGTGGCTACGACCGTACACCGACGGAGCTGACTGAAGAGCTCATCAAGGAGGGCATCCCGGTTGTTTTTGTTGACGATGTCAGTTCAGTTCCTGACAATATTTCGCGCGTAATCTGGACTCCAGCGATCCCCCGGACCAACCATATCTTCCGGCATTTTGTTGAACGCGGTGTAACAATGCACAAGCGATCAGCAGTGCTAGGTGAAATTACTTCACAATACCCCAACATCGCCATTGCAGGCACCCATGGCAAAACAACAACCGGTACGATTGTAAGTCATATCCTGGCTTATAATAAATTTCCGGTCACGGCATTTCTCGGAGGCGTGTCCGTCAATTACCGGAATAATTTTATTCATCTGGGCAACCAATGGATGATCGAAGAAGCTGATGAATATGATCAGTCATTTCTACAGCTGAATCCGGATATTGCCGTAATAACAGCGGTTGACGCGGATCACCTGGACATCTATGGATCCCGCACCAAAATGCTGGAAGGCTATGCAGCATTCGCCGGCAAGGTCCGCAACGGGGGATTACTCTTGCTGGGGCCGCATATCACAGAATCAGACCGGAACTTTTTGAAAAAATCTGTACACGACAGCGTACGTGTTTTGAATTACGGTCATGGCGAAGGAAGCGTGCAATGTACTATTCGTACTTCGAACAGCGGTTGGATGGGTTTTGATTACATCGACGAGCAAGGCAGGAAGGCTGCTGAGCTCAGCATGCGACTGCCTGGTCAACATAATATTGAGAATGCCACCGCAGCCATTAGAATTGCATTGGAATTGGGCATCAGCGAATTGGATATCCGTGAAGCCTTGTTGTCTTTTAAAGGCATCCGTAGGCGTTTTGAATGGCTTCATGAAGGATCACAGGTGCTGATCGATGATTATGCGCATCATCCGGAAGAATTGCGCGCTGCCATTGTGGCATTGCGTCAGTGTTATCCGAATAGAAAACTACTGGGCATCTTTCAGCCTCATTTATTTACAAGGACCAGAGACTTCGCGCAGCAATTTGCAGAAGTGCTGGATCAGCTGGATGACATTATTTTGGTAGAGCTCTATCCCGCCAGAGAAGAACCGCTGGAGGGTGTCAGCTCATATACCATTCTCGATCTGATGAAAAATCCACATCGCGCATTTGTCCGCAAAGAAGATCTTGTCGAATCGCTGAAAAAACATCATCCTGATGTGATTGCGCTGCTGGGTGCCGGTGACCTGAGCGCAATGCAGGATCAAATAATTAAAATACTGAGGTGATGAGCATGAATATAAAAGTGAAACTTGGTATTTTTATAACGCTTTACCTTTTGGTGCTGGCAGTAATAAGTTTCAGCTGGATGAAGACGATCCGCATGCAGTCTGCTGTAAAGCCCAGAAAACTTCAGGTCAGGATTTTTAAACCTTCGTCTGAGAATATGCTGATCAGGGAAGATGAAATCGCCAGGAACGTAAAGTTTTTCTATAAGAAAGACTGGCATCAGATTCCTCTGGAAGCGCTTCAGGTATCAAAACTGGAAGCTGAATTGGAAAAACTTCATGTGGTGCATCATGCGGAAGTGTACATGGACGCCGTTGAAAATCTGCATGTGGATGTGTATCAGCGGGACCCCCTCTTTCGGGTAATGGGCAATGACGGTACACAGTATTATGTGGATATTGAAGGAAAAAAAATTCCCGCTTCCGAGAATTATTCTGCCCGTGTTCCTGTTGTAACTGGAATACTGGAGGGTCTTGCGGGCAATGATATTTGGGGGAAAGCCAATGTGAATTACCGCAATGCCTATCGCCTCATCACCGAAATCAGTAAAGATCCTTTCACACGCTCGCTGATCGAGCAGGTAGATCTGGATGCCGGTGGTGAAATGACCCTCATTCCTAAAATCGGATTTGAAAAAATTTCATTCGGTCATGCGGAAGAGCTGGACGAAAAACTGGACAAGCTTAAATTTTTCTACAGGGAAGGACTGAGGTACGAAGGATGGAACGTCTACAAGGTGCTTAACCTCAAGGTTAAAGATCAAGTGATCGGCGTTCGCAATACAAACCAGATTTAATATTCTTGAATAACCAAAATAAAAGTCAATCTATGGACTCACAACATCAAAACAACCCCGAAATCGTAGCCGCTGTGGATATCGGTACCACCAAAGTATGTGTCGTAGTCGGCAGGAAGAATTTTATTAACAAAATCGAAGTATTGGGTTTTGGAAAAGTAAATTCCGAAGGAGTGATCCGCGGTGTGGTCTCCAATATAGACAAGACCGTAACAGCCATTACAGATGCCATTGATCTTGCCGAAAAAATGAGTAACACAGAAATCCATCAGGTCTATGCGGGTATTGCCGGGCAGCATATCAAGAGCATTCAGCATCAGGGCCTTTTGCTTCGCACCAATGCACAGGATGAAATTAGCAAAGCAGATGTGCAGAAACTCATGGAAGATATGCACAAGATTGCATTGCCACCCGGTGATCAGATCTTGCATGTAATTCCCCAGGAATACACCGTTGATCAGGAAGAGGGAATTCATGATCCGATCGGAATGTCCGGGGCGAGACTACAATCCAACTTTCATATCATCACGGGCAATACTTCGGCCGCGCAGAATATTCAGCGCTGTGTTGAAAAGGCTGGCCTGCAGTTTCAGGGCATGACCCTGGAGCCATTGGCTTCAGCAGAGGCGGTGTTGTCAAAGGAGGAAAAAGAAGCTGGAGTTGTTATGGTGGATATCGGAGGGGGCACCACCGATGTGACCATTTATTACGAAGGGATCATCCGTTATACTTCAGTCATTCCGCTGGGTAGCAATATGATCACCAAAGATATTAAAGCGGGTTGTTCAACGACACAGGAATATGCAGAAAAACTAAAGGTGAGATTTGGTTCAGCACTGGCCGAAGAGATCGTTGACAACAGAATTATCACAATACCCGGGCTGATGGGCCGTGAGCCCAAAGAGATTTCAGAAAAAAACCTGGCGCGAATCATTCAGGCTCGCGTGGAAGAAATTTTTGATTACGTGATGTGGGATATTCATCGCAGCGGGTTTGAGAATAAACTTTCTGCCGGGATTGTGCTTACTGGTGGTGGTTCGCTTTTGAAAAATATTGATATGCTCGCCGAATTTCGTACCGGACTGGCGTCGAGAATTGGCGTGCCAACCATGCATCTTTCCTCGCATTACCAGGACGAGATCAACAATCCGATGTTTGCAACAAGTATTGGCCTTTTGATTGAAGGCCTTCGCCAGGTGCAGCCTTCACCGAGAATTCCGGCCAAAGAGACCCTTTCAGGTACAATAATAAACGTTGAGGATGGACTGGTGCCGGAGACCATCGACGCGGAGGTGGCACCCAGCGGCAGGGGCTGGTTTTCATCTACCCTGGAGAAGGGCTTCACGTCGCTGAAGACCTTCTTTGAGGATCACCCCGATAATGAATTCTGATACATATAAAAAAATATTATAATTTATTTGTTTTTTTAATATATAAAACTATAACTTTACGCCTTTAACAGATATGCAAAACCTAAATATGAATTCTGAAAGTATCATAAAGGTCCTTGGGGTTGGTGGCAGTGGCACCAACGCAGTGACTTATATGTACAATCAGGGGATTCGCGGGGTAGAATTCGCGATCTGTAATACGGACCAGCAAAGCTTGCAAAGCAGCACGGTTCCGCATAAAATTCAGCTTGGACCCATCCTGACGATGGGACGTGGCGCAGGCAACAATCCTGAAGTCGGCATGCAAGCCTGTATCGAGTCTCTTGAGGAATTAAGAAGATTCCTGGAGAGAGATACCCGAATGCTATTTATTACTGCAGGAATGGGCGGCGGTACTGGAACAGGAGCTGCACCACAAATCGCCCGTGTCGCACGCGAACTAGAAATTCTTACGGTAGGAATCGTAACGCTTCCATTTCAGTTTGAAGGTCCGCGCCGTGCGCGTCTGGCCAATGAAGGTCTTGAACAACTGAAGGCCAATGTGGATGCACTCATTGTAATTTCAAATAATAAGTTGCGTGAGATGTATGGCAATCTCTCCATGTCAGGAGCTTTTGCCAACGCGGATAGTATCCTTGCAACCGCAGCCAAGGGTATCGCAGAAATCATCACCGTGCCGGGCTATATCAATGTTGACTTTGAAGATGTCAATTTTGTAATGAAAAACAGTGGGGTAGCCATTATGGGTTCTGCCCTTGCTTCCGGCGAAAACCGCGCGCGCCGCGTAATCGAAGATGCACTGAATTCACCCTTGCTTGAAGACAACGATATTCGGGGTGCCAGACATATTCTTCTCAACATCACAACCGGCAAATCGCCTGAGATTACCATGGACGAAGTGGCCGAAATAACTGAGTACATTCAGCAGGAAGCTGGATATGATACAGACCTCATCTGGGGCTCCTGTGTCGATGAGGCACTGGATGACAAAATCAGCGTAACACTCATCGCGACGGGATTCGGATCAGGTTACAAGAGCAGAAAAGATCAGGAACCCAAAGAAATTCGCGTCAGTCTGAATGATGAAATCAGACCCGATATCTTTGAACCTGCAGCAGGCAATCAGGCCGCAAGAATCATTGATTTTGACGACGTTGAAGAACATCAGTTTATGAATTCTGCCGCGCCGACACCCAGAGTGTCAGAGCCAAAAATCACAGAGACTTTATTCAAAAAGGAATCCAGAATTCCGGAAGAAAATATATCAACACCTACATTGTTTGCAAACAGCAAACCTGCCAATGTGCGTTCCCTTGCAGAAGGCAAAAATCTTGCGGATTACGAAAATACACCCGCTTACCTGCGCAAGAATATCAGGCTGGATCAGCTGACGCCTTCCTCCGAGAGCAGCATTTCTAAAACACGTATCTTCATCGAAGAAGACAAGGCTGAGATACGTCAGGACAGCAGTTTTTTGCACGACAATGTAGATTAAAGAGGCTTCGTCTTTTCATACCTTTTCATGAGATTGGTTTATTAGCCCGGGGTGGTTCCCGGGCAATTTTTTTTAGTAGACTTTTTCTTGGTTGCCTTTTTAGTGGACAAGTTTTACCAACGAATCGATTTTGCGGGATACACTAAAAATACTTCACGGTTAGTCTTATCCTTTTCATGTCGAAGTCAATCATAAAACAATCTTATTTGTTTTGAATAAATTACCTGGATCGGTCTAATTTGTTGACAGGATGTCCAAATCTTGTTTGACCTTGGCAAATCGGATTTACCTGAAAACGAGATGAAGTAGAGACATCAAATAATTGTGCAAATGGATCATTTGTACCAACCTAATCAACAATAGGATCTGATGATTTCATTCTACTTTGTAACTATCCGTTTGCAGGCAATGCAGCTTTATTAATTTTGTTATAAGTCATTTACAGATCATGAAAACAACGTTAAAGTATTATGGAACAAATTGGCTCACCAATGATCTGCGCGCCGGGTTATCTGTATTTCTCGTAGCACTTCCGCTTTGTCTTGGGATTGCGCTGGCATCCGGTGCGCCGCTTTATTCAGGATTGCTGTCGGGAATTATCGGTGGACTGATGGTGTCATTGATCAGCGGATCGCAGTTGGCAGTATCGGGACCTGCAGCAGGATTGTCAACGGTGATTGCATCATCAATGATTTTGCTGGGTGATTTTCAGATATTCCTCGTGGCGGTCATGATCGCAGGATTTTTTCAGATCATTCTGGGGCTTTTAAAACTGGGCTCCATTGCAAATTATTTTCCTTCTTCGGTCATTAAAGGTATGTTGGCCGCAATCGGAATAATCCTGATCTCCAAACAGATTCCGATTGCATTAGGATACGACCAACCGGACTTTTGGACCAGTGGATTCCTTGGATTACTGACAGATGATAATTTCTTCGGGAATATCGAAAACTTTAACCGGCATATTACCAGGGGTGCAATATTTATTTCATTCATTTCAATTTTAGTTCTGATCATTTTCCAGCGTTCATCTGCGGGCAAATGGAAGATAATACCTTCGCCATTATTGGTCGTGGTCATTGGGATCATCGCCAATATCCTGTTCTCAAATGCCGCTTCGGAATTTTCTCTGAAACATACACAGCTCGTTAGTATTCCTTCCAATGTATTAAGCGAAATTACATTTCCGTTATTTGAGAATTTGTTTTCATCAGTCGAAATTTGGAAAGAAGGTCTGATTATTGGTCTGCTGGCATCTCTTGAGACTTTGCTGTGTATCGAAGCCATTGATAAGTTGGATCATCACAACAGAATCACGCCGGTTAACCGCGAATTGATTGCGCAGGGAATTGGAAATATGACCTGTGGGCTTTTAGGTGCTATTCCGCTAACGGCAGTTGTGGTCAGGGGAGCAGCCAACGTGGATGCGGGAGCGAATACCAAAATGTCTTCATTCACCCATGGCATTTTTATCCTCTTGTCCGTTATGTTTTTCCCGTTCCTGCTGAATATGATTCCATATGCAGCATTATCCGCAATACTGATGATCACAGGGTATAATCTGACCAAACCAAAACTCTATATCAACATGCTGAGTTTGGGATGGAAACAGTTTTTGCCATTTGTCATAACCATCATTGTTATATTGGCCACTGATCTGTTAATTGGCGTCTCAATTGGACTTTTAATATCTGTTTACTATATTATTAGAAATAACTTTAAAGCGGAATACCGGATTTCAAAGCTATCAGAACATGGTGAACAATCTTTTACGATTAAGCTCAATACCAATGTTACATTTCTTAATAAAGTCAACCTCAGGAAGGCTTTGGATGAAGTGCCGGAAAATTCCAATTTAACCATTGATGGCAGTGAATGCAATTTTATCGATTATGATATACTTGAAATCATCAGTGAATTTGACAATAAAGCACACGACAGAAATATCAGACTAAGCCTGAAGGGTATTGAAAAAGTCAATGTGACAGCAGTGCATTAAAATTATTTTATTTGGCTTCATTATTGATGAAAGAAGTTCATTTATGAAATCCTTGAAAAAATAAATGAATCTGCATGTTGTTTCTAATTTCTGTTACCAGTGAAGCAAAAGAGATTTGTCATTTTGTTTTGTATGAATTACCTACTTCTTATGAAAAAGTTTTTAATTCATCGTCTGCAAATAATTTGATTTATCGTATGGATTTCATTGAAAATAAAGCAAATAGGCTTCATTGCGCTAATGTCCAATTTTATTCATTAAGAAAAACAGACTTTGTTATCCTCTCATTTTAAGGCAGTTTGTAGCAACTACAGGTCCAGCGAGGATCTTTTAATTTGATGAGTGTGCCACTTTTTAAGAGTTTATCATGATCATTGTTGTCAGAACGTGTAATTCCATTTACAAGTAGAACAAATCCGATAATACTCATCGGTACAGCTAGCAATAAGGCAGAGCAACCAGAATTGGAATCATCAGCAACTTCGAAATAACCACGTGAAAGTGAACTTATTCCAAGGATCAGGCCCAGAAGAAGAAGTATTACACCAGATGTAATGTGCCCACTTGATTGTTTCGTGCTTTGCCCTTTATAAAATTCAGCATCGTTAATCCTGGTAAAACCTGGAATGTACTGTCTTGAAATGTTATAGCTTTTATTCTTATAGCTTAAGTAGACACTATCCTCTGTAATGCCTTCTAAGGTGTAGAATTTGTTGTTACTGAGATTGAATTTCTTAATCGTTTTATAATCCAGAGTGTTCAGGCAGATTAAATCTTCTTTAAATAACTTGATAATACTTGAATCCTGGTTGATACAGCGAAGCAGAACCGGTGGTTGGGTTGACTGAGCCAGGGAGAAGTTGCTGATCACAATCATGAATAAATTGTAAAGCAAGTATTTAAAATGAGTGTGTTTCATAGTATAAGTAAAAATTTATAAATCCTATTTGCATTGCTTGTTGAATGATGTTCAATTTCTTCCGCCAATCGTGCAAAGGAAGCACAAACGACAACCAAAATTTTAAGGATGAATAAACCGAAAACCATAACGAATTGCTAGTGTAATTGCCTATCAATTGAAATCTTTGAATTTGCAAAATGATCTACTGCACAATTAATGAACCATACGAAAAGAATAATTTATTACAACTTCCGCAAATACACAGCAATTGATTTCTATTTTATTGTTGATTGGTTAATTTGAGCGCCAGCCATCCCATTGGAAAATACGCCCCAACCAGATCTAGGATATTAAACCACATGGGAGCGGGTAGCATCATGACATTCATGGCTCCTCCAACAAAGAAAAATGCGGCAACGATATAAGCCATTCGCATGGGTTGACTGGCCGCAAGTTTGATGGCGACAAAAGCGCCGACAAGTGTGCCAAGGGTATGCGCCAGGAATGGCATAATAAAATGTTTGGGTTCGAAAAGATGAAGTGAGGCTTTCAATCCTTCCATTGTTGTGACATCCGCTCCTTCAGGAGGTGGTATGATTGTGCCGCTGATATTGATGAGTCCTCCATTGATCAAGGAGCCAGCCAGGAGGCCTGCCACAACGGCGAGTACATTTTTAATTCTTGGATCCATTGGTTATTCGACTTGTAGGTACGAAAATAAACGATCTGTACCGAATCCCATTAAAAATCTACAGGTTGATCATCTCATCTGCACGTGCAAAGTCTTCCAGGTCGTTGGAGGCGATGACTATACATCGCTCTTTGCAATGCCGGGCGATAAGTTCCTCAAACCAGTTCTGATTTTCCTGATCCAGATTGGTCAGCGGTTCATCGAGCAATAAAAGACTGGATTGTGTCAATATTGCCATGCCCAGGCGCAAGCGTTGTTTCATGCCTGACGATAGCTGCTTCGTAAGCAAAGATTCACGGCCTTCAAACTTGCAGATACGCACCACGTCATCCGTGGTTAACCCTTCCGCCCATGGTTTAAATTTAGCACTGTATTCAAGAATCTCCTGAACGCTGAGGTAGTCAAACAAATCCGCATAAGGTGCTGCCATACTCATGTGTCTGTGCCATAACATGGGTTCGATCAGATGGCCTGACATGCTATGAATGACCTCTCCTTTGGTTGGCATGGACAGCCCGGCCATCAGGCTGATGAGCGTGGATTTGCCTGAGCCATTACCGCCCCCAATACCATATCTTTTACCAGCGTACAAATGTAGATTAAGGTCTCTAAGAATCCATCGGCCACTATCATATCGCTTGAATAGGCCGCGTGTAATGAGTTCGAACATGGCGGAGTTAACGTCGGATACCCTTCATGATGCCGCGTTCAGACCTTGAAATAAAATTCAGAATCTGAAGCTTCTCTTCGGACTCAGGAATATTGTCCTGGATGTCACGAATGGCTTTGGAAATATTGCGGTGCTTGATAAACATAAAGCGGTATATGTCATGGATGCGGTCCACCTGCTCCTTGGAGAATCCCCTGCGCTTCAGGCCAATGCTGTTGACACCTTCATAACTGAGGGGGTCACGGGCCGCTTTGGCAAATGGCGGTACATCTTTCATAACAAGCGATCCCCCTCCGATCATGGCGTGGGCGCCTACTTTGACAAACTGATGAACGGCAACAAGACCACCCAGTATTGCGTGATCCTCGATCGTGATATGCCCTGCAAGGTTAACGTTGTTGGCAAGAATCACATGGTCGCCAACAATGCAATCATGCGCTACGTGCGTATACGCCATAAGCAGGCAGTTTGAGCCTATTTTGGTGGTCATAGCCGCCTTGGTCCCCCGGTTGAGTGTACAATACTCACGGATGGTGGTATTATCTCCGATTTCCAGTAGGGAGTTCTCGCCATTGTATTTCAGATCCTGAGGTACTGCACCAACAACAGCACCCGGAAATATTTTGCAGTTATTGCCAATCCGACTGCCATCCATGATGGTTACATAGGGGCCGATCCAGCAATTCTGGCCGATCACAACATCAGAATGAATGGTTACGAAAGGATCAACGCGCGTGCCTGTTCCAATTTTGGCACCTGGGCTGATATTAGTCTGAATATTCATCATGCCTCGCGTTTTACGATTTGAGCGGTAAGTTCTGCTTCACAAACGAGTTTATTGCCAACATAGGCGGTGCCGTTCATGATAACCAGTCCGCGGCGTATCGGTGCGGCCAGTTCCATTTTTAGTAACAGGGTGTCGCCTGGTAGAACCTTCTGTCTGAACTTTGCATTTTCTGCTTTGACGAAATAGGTGTCCCACATTCCCTTATCTTCCTGGATATTCAGCGCCAGGACGCCGCCGGTCTGTGCAAGGGCTTCAAGTTGAAGCATTCCCGGGAAAACAGGATTACCCGGAAAGTGTCCCTGAAATAATCCCTCATTCATGGTGACATTTTTGACGCCGACGACTGTGGTGTCTGTAAGTTCTATGATCTTATCCACCAGCAGGAATGGATACCGATGCGGCAGAAGTTCCATAATCTGTATGGCATTCATTACTGGATTCTGATTCGGATCGTAAACGGGCACACCTTTGAGTTTGCGTGTCTCCAGGTATTTTTTCTTCAGGATTTTCGCAAATTCCACATTCGATCTGTGGCCTGATTTTTTGGTTACAATCTTACCTTTAATTTGTCGGCCGACCAGACTAAGATCACCTATCACATCCAATAATTTATGACGAGCGGGTTCATTGGGATAATGTAGGCTGACCGTATTCAGAATTCCTTCTTTGTCCACTTTGACTGAAGGTTTATTTAGCTTTCTGGCGAGATCATCGAGTTCTTCCTGGGTCATCATGCGGTCCACGATGACGATGGCATTGTCCATGTCACCACCCTTGATGAGATTCTGATTGAGCAGGTGTTCCAGTTCGTGCACAAACACAAAAGTCCGGCAGGGTGCGATCTGTTCAGCATACTGACTGAAGTGTTCAAGACTGGCGAATTGCTGGCCAAGCACGTTGGAATTAAAGTCTATCAGTGTTGTGATTTCCATTTCATCAGAGGGCATCGCCACATACTCTGCACCGGTCTCCTGATCCTCAAATGTTATAGTCTCGGTAATCTCAAATATTTCTCTCTCAGCATTCAACTCTTGAATACCTGCGTCCCGCAGAGCCTTCACAAAAAAGGCGGAGCTGCCATCCAGGATTGGAATTTCGGGCCCGTCCAGTTCGATCAGGACATTGTCGATGCCAAGGCCATAGAGCGCACTCAGGGTGTGTTCGACGGTCCAAACCTGGGCTTCACCTTCCTGGAGTGTGGTGCCGCGGTTGGTTGAGATGACCCTGGATACGTCGGCGGGAATGGTAGGCTTGCCATTGAGGTCAGTTCGGCAAAAGCGAATTCCCTGGTTTTCGGTGGCCGGCATAAATCGCATCCTGACACGAACGCCGGTATGAAGACCGACTCCTTCGATCTGGACTTCATTGCGGATGGTGGTCTGATTCATTAAAGCGCAAAGGTGATTTGATGGATGCGCAAAGTTAGGGTTTGTGCTCCGCACCTTCACCAGGCAATTGGCTTTGTTGCCACTTTTTTTCCAACTCCCTGAGTCTGCGCACGGTAACCGGAAGTTGTCTGAATTCGGCATAAGCCTTGAGATAGGCCGAATAACTGATTGCCGGGCTTCCGTACAGTTTTGATCCTGACTCGCTGACATTGCCGGCAACGCCGCTCTGAGCCTGGATCATGGTGCCGTCGGCAATGCTGATGTGCCCTACAATTCCGACCTGACCGCCGATGATACAACGGTTACCAATACGTGCACTTCCTGCTATACCGGTCTGTGCTGCGATCGCGGTATTTTCTCCGATCTGAACGTTGTGAGCGATTTGGATGAGATTGTCCAGTTTGCAGCCGCGGCCAATTTTGGTAGAACCCATACTCCCGCGATCGATGCAAGTGTTGGCACCTACCTCGACACGGTCTTCGAGGACGACATTGCCAATCTGGGCTATTTTTTTGTAAGTACCGTCTTCTGTGGGTGCAAATCCAAATCCTTCACTCCCGATGACCGCATTGTAGTTGATGACGCACTCGTCTCCGATGATGCATTCCCGATGGATCCGTACTCCCGGGTGAATGATACAGCCTTTGCCAATTCTGACTTGTTCGCCGATGAATACCTGGCCATGGATCACGGTGTCGCGACCAACGCTGGCTCCACGCGAGATGATGCTGAAGGCACCAACACTGACGTTTTTTTCGAGATGGACCGAATCGTGTATGCTGGCTAGCGGGTCAATAACCGCTGCCTGCGGAGCGGACTGTTCAAAGGCCTGGAGTAGTGTCGCAACGCTCTGGTAGACATCCGCTACCCTGATCAGGGCTGCTTTGACCGGCTGTTTTGGGACAAAATCATGGCTTACCAGGATGGCGCTGGCCAGGGTTGAATACACGTAGGATTCGTATTTGGGATTCGAATAAAAGCAAATACTGCCCTCGGTTGCCTCCTCGATTTTGGAGGCACGGGAGATGATGATTCCCGGTTCGCCCTCTAGCTTTCCGTTCACCAATGCCGTCAATTCGCCTGTAGTTGTCGTCAAATGCAGGTTTTCAATTCTTGAGGATACAGCGATAATTATGCCAATTTGGGCTTCTGAGCAGGTAGTTAGGTCCGGTTACCGGACGGAAGTAGTTGGTATGGTGGAAATTGATACGATTTGATGCGTTGAGATACGATTTTGCTACGAAAAATTGTCATACATAGGATTTTTTGCAAACGTCTTGGTGGTAATCTCCGGCCTAAACCCAAAACTCAAAGTAAAGCAGCGCTACGGCGCTCAGCGACATCAGTATGAAAGTCAAGATGCCTAAGATGTTGGACATCCTGTTGTTGGTATAGCGTCCCATGATTTTGGGGTTGTTGGCGATATGCAGGATGAGCAGGATTAATACCGGTGCGGTTAACCCGTAAAGGATGGCCGTATAAATCAGCGCTTTGACCGGGCTGATACCAAAATAATTGAGGCTGAGCCCGACGAGCAGCGAAATGGCGATGATGGTATAAAAACCCCGTGCTTCGTGAAATTTTTTGTCAAGACCTTCCTGCCAGCCAAAGGTCTCGGAGAAAATGTAAGACAGTGAACCGCTGAGTACAGGAATGGCAATTAGACCTGTACCAATTACGCCAAGGGCAAAAAGCAGATAGGCCATATTGCCGGCCACAGGACGGAGTGCAGCGGCTGCCTGTTCGACCGTATCAATCTGATGAATACCGGATTCGTAAAGCACCGTGCCGGTAGTCAGAATGATGAAGTACATGATCAGCCCTGAGAAAGCCATGCCGAGGTCAACGTCCTGGTTGACCTCATGGATGAGTTTCTTATTGATGATGATTTGCTTCTTGCGCTGACGCAACTCCTCCACTTCAACGCTGGCCTGCCAGAAGAACAGGTAAGGTGAGATGGTGGTACCCAGGATGGCCACAAGTGTCATAAAGAAATCCTTATTCCATACGATCTGCGGAATGAAGGTCAGTCGAAAGATCTGTCCCCAGTCCTGCTTATAAAAAAACGGAACAATCAGGTACACCAACATCACCAGGCAGAGCCATTTGAGACTGATGGCAATCTGCTGATAGGGCAGGTAGATGATGAGGCCGATCAGCAATAAGGTAAAGAATACGCTAAACCAGGAGGCTTCGATGGTTGGGAAAATCAGATTGCCCACAGCGCCCATTCCAGCGATGTCTGCGCCGATGTTCATGACGATGGCGGGAGTGCTAAACAGGATCATCAGGTAGAGGACGGGTGCCGGGTAATGTTGCTTGAGCGTCCCCGTCAGTCCCCGTGAAGTCACCAGCCCAATGCGGGCACACATCTGCTGTATTACCGCCATCAGCGGAAAGGCCAGTATCGCCGACCAGAGCGTCCCGAGTCCAAACATCGCGCCTGCCTGTGAATAGGTCGCGATGCCGGAAGGATCATCGTCACTCGCCCCGGTGACAATGCCCGGCCCGAGGATGCGGATGAGTCTGCTGAATCGTTTATTTTTGTTTTCTGTAGGGGCCAAGCTTGCTGTTTGGATAGGTGAAGTTATGCGATGGGGGGCAGATGGAGGGATGAATATTTGGGTCTAGGTGTTGGGCGTATGGCGGATTGTATTTTGAATTGAATTTTTATAACCCAATCCCCATTGCGCAATAAGGAGCATATTTAAAATAAAACGACATATGAATAAAACGTTGATGCTTTTTTTTTTAATCGTAGTGAGTAATCTACTCTTCGCTAAAAATTATCACGTTCAGCCACTGGGATCTGATAATAACGATGGGTTGAGCTTTGCAAAGGCTTTCAGAACCATTCAAAAAGCTGCCAACCTGGTTGTTGCGGGCGATAGCATCCTCGTGTATGATGGGTTTTACAAAGGATGGGATCATTTTTATAAGAATAGTGGTGTGCAGGGCAATCCGATAGTTTATTTTGCAAAGGGAAAAAATGTAATCATCAATCAATCTTGCGGCAGAGGCTTTGACGGATTGAATATTGAAGGGTGTGACTGGATTGAAGTGAATGGATTCAGGGTACAATCGATCGCTGACCCCAATGGTTCGGGCGAAGACGGAATACGGGCCGTTCTATCGAACCATATTATCATACGGAACTGCATCGTGGACAGTTGCTATCGTGGAATTTTTACAGGCTATACCGATGACTTTCTGGCAGAAAATAATATTTGCAGAAGATCTTATGGAGAGCACGGAATTTACGTATCCAACAACAGTGATGAGGTAACACTTCGATTTAATGTAAGTTATGGAAACAAAGCCGCCGGAATTCAGCTCAATCCTGATTTAAGCAGCGGAAGCCCCGGCCTTTCCTACCACGTTTTCATCTATAACAACATTTGTTATAATAATCGCATCGGCTTAAATCTTCAAGGGCTTTATTACAGCTATGTGTACAATAATTTGCTTTACAACAATGGTAGCAACAATGGAGGTAACGGGATCACACTTTTTCATGGGGATGCCGCTACGGGTTGTAATGATGTCAAAGTATTTAACAATACGGTCGTCGTTCCCAGTGGCTCACAGTGGGCAATTTTGGCCATTGAAAGTGACAGTCTGTCGATCCTCAATAATATTTTGATCAGTTTTTCTTCCAAAGGATGTCTTGATATCGAAAACAGCTGTTCGAATTACTTTGGCGATTACAATATTCTCAATGATAAAATGACAACCGATCAGGGCAATAGTTATATCAACTTTGCACAATGGAAAAATAAAGGCAATGATCTACATTCCGTGTTGGCAGTGGACAATTCCAGTTTGTTTGAGGATTTGACCAATAATAATTTTCATTTGAGCGCTCTTTCAGCAGCGAGAAATTCTGGTGACAACCTTGTTTTAAATTTAGTCACAACAGATCTTGATAATGAAAAGAGGCCGCAAGGAAAATCAATTGATATCGGTTGTTATGAATTCAGGGAAAGTACTCAGGTTGATCAGCAAAAAGAGCACAAGTCTGAATATATTTTGAAATATCAGAATGATTTTCTGATTGTGGAAGGACTTGAAGAGGGTCAAAGTATAATGTTGACCAATTTGCTTGGTCAGGTAGTAGAGTGGGCAGACAGAGTAAACATTTCAAATCTTGCGCATGGCATCTATTTCATTTCGATCGTTGATAATAATGGGCAACTGCTTGCCACGGTGAAGGTTGATATTTGACCTGAATTTTGCAGTTAGGAGTCGTAGTGAGAAGCAAAATGTCAATAAAATTAGTGCTTTTGATGAGGAGGCATAGTGGAACTATTCTGACGAATCAAACGAAGTGCAAAGTCTTGATTTTGAAGTCAGTTTGCCTCGGAATAGGCTTCTAACTGCAAAATTCGGGTTTAACTACTACATTTAATAGGATTGCAGTGTTTTGATACTTATACAATTCAATATAGGCGCTATTTAAGTTTAAATAATGAGTATACTCTATACTCCTTCGTCACAATATTATTAGAATCAGAATAAAATAGTGTTCTGTCGAATTTAAGATAGTTAGGCTCATAAACTAATACTTTATAAAGTGTTGTATCAAGCCAAAATTTTGGAAAAGAATGATACAATAAATCTTGTGAAAAGTTCAAGCTATCTTTTTGACAATTCAACTCAAGGTACATGAATGCTGTATCGAAGCCTAAAGAATGAAAATAAATTCCAAAATTTTTACTAATATCAAATAATAATGTATCAAAATAGACTGATCTAGTTGAAGATTTTAGCTCATTATTTATCCATATAGTTTCACTTGAATTAATTATCCATTTCCCATTAAAAATATTTTTCTTCGAGTCGCAGGTAAATATATTACTGTTACAGTCTTCAGAGCATTGTTCAAGAATTAAAAGCAGAAATACAATAAACGAAATTCTTTGAATCATAAGACTTAACTATTTATTTAAATAATAGACATAATAACAAGTGTCAAAGTTTGTGCTATTCGGGATATTGAATCTTTTATATGCAACCCCTTCAAGTTCAAAACTATGGCCAGAGTATGCATTTATTTTTAACGATACCTCATATAATATATTAGGTTGCCCTATTAATGAAAGAAACAATGAATCTTTAGCTTTATTAAACTGCCAAGATCCTGTTCTTGTGCTTGATGGGAACTCGTATATTGAGTCTTTCATAGTAGTTTTGCTGATATCAAACATGCCAATGTATCCTAAAGTAAAATTACTTGACTGGGTTAAAAAAATAATATATTCCCATCTACCAATAAATATTTTACTAATGTCATCATTGATACTGGTATCGCATTCTTTTGAACAAGAACAAAAAATAGAATTAAGTAAAAGGAAATAAATTAATTTATTCATCTAATATTACCTTAGTGGTCTTAACATTATTTGTAGTAGTCACAATTTGATCTGACAGTTTGATAAATTTGTATTTGAATTCACACCTGTCCAAAATAAAATAGGAAAAAAGTGAGCGGAACGTTTTTATCCCTAACTTAGGGGTGACACAAAAAACTAACCGCTCATGGTAAATGTAAGCCTGTTTTCACAAATTTTAGATCAATT
>JAIBCI010000089.1 GCA_019694255.1 Saprospiraceae bacterium | reverse complement strand
AATTGATCTAAAATTTGTGAAAACAGGCTTACATTTACCATGAGCGGTTAGTTTTTTGTGTCACCCCTAAGTTAGGGATAAAAACGTTCCGCTCACTTTTTTCCTATTTTATTTTGGACAGGTGTGATTTGAATTAGACCTGACGCAATCCAACTTCAGTATAAATTAAATTAAGGAAATATAATCTTGCTCATTCCTTTCTGAATTATTGAGAAGGAAGTATTATCGTAACTGTCCTATCATGTTCTCACAAACACAAAAGGTGCCATCTTTGATGGCACCTTTTTTTACCAAGATAAAATCCTAAATACTATGAATGAAATGATATTACGAAATAATGAGATAATTCAAATTTCCGACGATACGAAATGATCTTAAATAATTTCTATTGGTGCGACACGATCTATTCATTTCAAACTAAAAATAAAACATCATATTGCAACTGGCAAGATTCATTTAATGACCACTCATGCCTGCGGAATTCATTCCCATCATTTGACGACCATAAGAACCAATCCGAACACTAAATCCCAGGTTAATTGAATAATCCGCAAAAGCTGCGTCTCCCTGTGTAAACACGCCAGTATCTTTTGTTCTTTGAATGTCAGAGGTACTTTGAACCCTGTTGCGTTTAATAGCATACGGCACACTGATCTGAATATCATATCTGTTCCATGAATAAGCCAGATTGGGTTCAACACCCACCGTATATCCCGGCCTTCTGAAACCATCACTACCGCCAATCAGGTCTTCAGCTGGAATTCCTTCCATCCTCAAACCAACACCTAGAAAGAGGCCATGAAATCCATAATTAACGCCACCGCGTACAGCATATTGGTCAGAACAACTCATGACGTTGGTGCGGTATTTGAGCGCTGTTGCACTTGCTGTACCTCCTCTTGTTGTAGAAGTTCCGTTGACATTTCGGGGATTGCTCATGTAATAAAAATTACCATAAAGACCTAATCCTTTATAAAGGTTTACATTTCCATTCAGTTCGAGACTGATGCCGGTGCCACCGTCACCTGGCTGTATGGACTGGTCAACAGCACCAAAAGAATACGTGGTATCATTTTTATAAAACCAATCCTGATAATTATAATCACCTGTTGGAAGTTTGACACCCAATCCCGCTTGAAGATTGCCCCAACGGTTGGGCTTGAACAGCATAGCGTAGACAGACAATCTAACATCACCAAGTCCTGTTGCAGAAGTAGCATGACGCGTTTTGCCATCGTGTTCATACAGTGAGGTTCGTTTAATACTTTGAAAAGGTAGTGTCAACCCCATTGACCATCGTGAATTGATATGTTTGACTACATTGATGTCAACGAAATTTGAATAATTGCGTACATCAGAACCCAGCTCAACTCTTTCTGTCTGCTCTGCCGTACCGCGATAATGACGGAAAGATTTGAAATAACGGTAAAAAGTATTGACCTGCCAGCCCGTACTGTCATAGTGTGAACTAAGGCCTGTACACGAACTTCCATTGCTTCTGATCGCGACACAACCTTGTGCATTGGCATGGAACGAAAAAAGCATAAAAATTACTATGACTGCTCCAAGCCACGTGAGTTTTCTTGATTTAAAGGTTAAGTTTGACATGAGTTTAGTTTTGAAAAATAAATAAAACGATGCAAACGTATGGAGCGCCTTTAGTTATGTCAAATTGAGTTGACCAATTAAATCTTTTTTTTGATTTATCAATATCTTGATTGGACGAATTGATGATTTATACTGACGAAATAAAATAAATTACAATTAGAAATCGAATTGATTTGGTTCTCATTTCAAACCACCATGCAGAGACTAAAAGTATCCTTAAATTAGCAAAATATAGTATGTATACAAAACATGATCACTGCCAACAGATCAGATAGAGTTCTATAAGGTGATTAAGTTTTAATCAGGACAACGAAATCTCTGAAGTTGATACCACCAACAAAATACAATAATGAGACGCATCACCAGTCCCAATAACTTAACCACAGTTACAAAACCCTAAAATTAGTTAAAAAGCTAACGAAAAGCAATCTACCTGAAAGAAATTGAATTCATTATTTACACTATCATGGCATACAAACAAATACTCAATCACCGAAATCCGGTGATTGAGCAATTGTCTAAAATTGCGGCTTCAAATTAGGTAAGAGGTAATACTTTTTTCGCGGAGTTTAGAAAAACAAGTCCGCGAAAAAAAACCTTTTCATTTTGAAACACCTGAAATTAATTCATTTAATATTCCAGGAGGTCACTACAGAATGCTCATGCATTCAATAGAATTTATGAATCGCAATTATTCTATGCGTTTTTACAATAATCATCCGTCCGAACAACAACCACACTTTATTTACCAATCAAATCAAATCAAACTAATCAAGCATAGCATGGTTGTTGCCAGACAAACTCTCTCTATTAATATTTTACTTCATCACGGTCATATTGGGCTTTAATCTACCCCATCCAGTGCGGCCACGCCAACACTGTAAGCGGCGACATTCTTGCCCACAGCAAGGCCTGTCTCAGAATCAAAACGGTAATGTATACCACCATATAATCTCGACAAAGAAGCTTCTTCCGCAATTCGGTCAAATTCTGCCTTTGAACCAGAGAAGAAATGTGTCAGGACCGCTGCAGCAGCTCCTGAAAATGTCGAATGTCCGCTGGTGTACGAAGGAAAATTTGGAATGCCCAGTAGTGTTTTAAATCCTGGAATAACCTGGGAAGGCCTAGGATAGTGGTAATAATATTTGGTATCCCAGCAACTAATACCCGCATCCATCACCGCATAATTCATATAAGCAAGCACTCTTGCCAATCTGAGCGGGTTCATTTTTGCACTGATGGCCTGTTCCAGCGCTATTCTATTCCAATGTCCCGGAGGTGAATACGTTCCAATGCCATCCCCATAAAAATAGGCAATCCTTCGCTGTTCTTCTGTCAGGTTGTCCGCAATATTCTTAAGTTCATCTGCTGCTTTATTGAATTCATCACTACCAATAGCCGGAGGAGGACCTGGTCGAACCGCTTCCACACTTGGAATAAACCACGGCTTAACCTTTCCAAACAGTGGGGTAATTCCTACAGGCCTCTCCGGTGTTTCAAGATTTTTCCAGGACCAGCCGAAACGCTTAAATGCAGCATCTTTGATTGAATCAGAAACTGCCTTGCTGGTCTGTGCATTTTTCATTCCGTCACTACCCATCCGTTTTTTGAACTCGTTGGCAACGATCACACCCAAGGAGTCCCCGCCTTTGATATCAGACCGGGTATTTCTTCCAGCCCAAAGCAATGAAGTTTCATGTTCGGCAGCAAGGGCTTCGATTCGCGCTTTTTCGAGTGGAAATAAAGCGGTCAGCATAATTTTTGAAACACTGGCGATCACAGCCCCTTCTGAAGGATAAGTAGGTAAATTTGAAATCGGGAGATTCAGTTTGATTGAAGCATCCGCGCTCTGATGTGAGGCTACATTGTATTTGTATTTTTGACTCCATGCTGCAATCATTGCATCATACTGCGCTCCGGACAAATAGGCCAGGGCTCTGCAAGCATAAGTAGGATGAGAAAATGGAAAATATGGATACTTATCCGGGGTTGCAGAACTCGGCACACTGTATGTTCCGTCAGGGTTTGGTGAAGGTGGCAGATTATACTTTGAAATTAACTCTCTGGCAAGTTCATTCCAACGCGTGATTCCGTCATTGGCCCAGAATCTTATTGCCTTAAGCTGATCCGCAGTTGGATTGGCTGCAGCGGACTTGAGTTCGTTCAAATCTGCAAGTTCTGCCGAACTTCCAGCAGCCGGAGGATCAGGAATATTAAGCTTGCTGACATCGGCAATCAGTACAGAGTGCCATGTGCCACCTGTTTCATCGTTTTTGGCATAGGCATATGGCTCATAATCAAATGAGGTTGGTATATCTTCTTTGCATGCATTGAAAGCCAATAGTATTAGGAAGAGTGCGATTTTATATTTGATTAAGTATTTCATTGTATTTTGTTAGATATTGATAAAAATTAATTAAGTTTTATTGAGCCATTTCGGTCCTGGCGCCCCATACGCCAAATTGATATGCCAGGCCTACAGCATAAGCGGTTGATTGACCGACGTTTCTGCCACTCAGAACGCGACCATACGAAGCAAAAATGCTCAATCCAGGGGCAAAGCGAGGATAGAAATGCGCAAAGCCGTTGACCATGGTATTGTTCATTCTGTTGGATGGAAAAGGACCATCCTGCCTGCGAATGTCAAATCCCCCTTGGGTATTCATTCCGTCATAGGATACGTTGACATTGAGTAGATCTTTTTTAATCCAGGCACCCAATCGCAAAGAATACATGATGGCATCTGGCATATCGACAATATTGCTGTAGATAGGATGGTCTGTGTAATAATAATCTCTGTCTATCTTAATATTGCCCCTCAGGTGATAAGAGCTTGCTCCGGACAAATAAATTCCATTATCCAACTGATATTGAAATATGCCACGCAACACACCTTCTTTTGCCCCTAATCCAAGTCCAAATGGCAGGTAATCCTTATTGTAATTGGTCAAAGGTGTACTGTATCCTGCATAAGCCAATAAATCAAGTCTTCCTGGCCCCATGTGCTTATTGACTAGCAGGGCTTTGATTCCTATCCCCAGATCTTGAATTCCTTTATCTCCCAAAAAATATCCATCACTTGGTTGAGTCCATATATATGGCAATGATGCCAGAAGATTTATTTTCCGGGTCAGACCCAGCGAAAACATTGGTGTCACAGATTGCCGTGTTACCGTCCCTAGATTACCATTGGTTCTTTTGAGTGTACCTTCCCAGTAATGATCCCAGTGATCATTACTGTAGATCAAAGCGCCGCAAAACCGGCCCTTGTCCATCATAATGTTATCTGCGGGTGTTTGTGCCTTCAATGATCCAAAAGCCGCTATCAAAAGCATTAATAATTGAAAAAATGACTTCATTTTAGTTGTGGTTTATACCGCAAAACTATTGTCGGGCAAGTCTCACATTTTTCAGCGGCTGACCAGAAGGACTTATTTATTGACTAAAATCTATTTTAAAAGGACGAAAGCTTGATTGTGTGTCTTATAAATTTATAATAAAGATATTGCAGTATTTATTTAATCAGGAAATTGTCTGTATTCGTCAATCAAAAGCATCAGTTCGTGTATAAAAAAAGAAAGGGAATGAGAGGTCTCTACCTTTGTGTCATCAACCAACCAAAACTGAATCGGTATGAATACAATGACTTCAACCAATCTCGCAAACCCTTCAAGTCTCCATTTATTCACATTATTTGGTAAATCTATTGATAGGCCAACTTTTATTTCGGCTATTAACCGATTTTCAATGTTTATCGTTTTCTTCTGGTTCGGATGGCTTAAAGTAATATCGGTATCTCCTGCCGAGCAACTGATTGATCACCTGCACTCTGCAACAATTGCATCACTCATCACCAAAGAACATTTTGTAATCCTGCTTGGCGTATTTGAGTGTCTGATTGGAATATTGTGGCTAATCCCCAGTCTGACCAAGATTGCCTTCTGGTGTTTTGCAATCCAGATATTCACGACTTTCCTGCCCTTTGTATACCTTGGTGAAGAAATCGTTCACAAGGGATTTCAATTAAGCCTCACGGGTCAGTATATCGTTAAAAATGTAGTGCTGATTAGTTGTGCCATGAATATCCTGTACCAGTTTAATTGCGAAAGAAGCAAATAAGAAGATAAATATTCCTGAAAACTAAATGAATGATCTGAGATGAAATGTAAATTATTTATTCTGCTGGGTATATTGCTAAGCCTCAATACGCAAGCACAAAAGAGCCTAGCTTTTAAGTGGCTCGATATCGCACTTGAGGTAACGGCCAACGATGTAGACCGTGTTGGTGCCAAGCCAACGGTACAGTCACGCTCATTGGGTATTGTTACCAAGGCCATGTATGATGCCTGGGCCTGCTACGACGATAAAGCTTCTTCATGGAGCTATGGCAACAAGATGCGTCGTCCTAAGGCGGAACGCACCAAAAAAAATAAAGAAACGGCCATCAGTTACACGATGCTGCGTGTACTACAAGACCTTTACCCTTCCGACAAGGACTATATCCTAAAAGAATTTGTCAAGATGGGCTATAATCCCAATCTGACCACCCAGGATCCAAACAAACCGGAAGGTCTGGGAAACAAGATCGCGGCTCACATCATCGAAGCAAGCCATAAAGATGGCGCCAATCAGTTGGGTGATGAAAAAGGATGTGATGGTTCTCCTTATTCAGATTATACCTATTATCGGCCGGTCAATAGTTACAAGCATATTATTGATCCTGACCGCTGGCATCCATTGCCTTTTGTCAATCCAAAAGGCGACACCTTCCTGGTAGGATTTCTAACACCACACTGGTATCGCGTACAACCATTCGGACTTAAAAATGCAGCCCAGTTCAGGGCACCTGAATTTCCAAAATTCGGAAGTGCGCAACTAAAAAAAGAAGTTGACGAAGTGATTGATTTCAATTCACATTTGGATGCGACCCGCAAAGCTACCATAGAATTTATGCGGGACGGACCACGTTCTACAGGTCAGGCAGGTCACTGGCTAAAATTTGCACAAATGGTATCGGTTCGCGATCATAATGATCTTGACCGCGATGTTAAATTGTTTTTTGTTGTAGGTACCACAGCCATGGATGCTTTTATCGCATGCTGGGAGACCAAGCGCTATTATGACAGTGCAAGACCATGGACCCTTGTACGTGAATATTATGCCGGACAGACGATCAAAGGATGGGCCGGACCAGATAAAGGAACACAGGATATTGCTGCCGAACGCTGGCATCCGTATTCTCCAGCAAATTTTGTCTCACCTCCGTTTCCGGCTTATGTATCCGGTCACAGTACCGTAAGTGGCGCATGCGGAAAAATTCTTGAGTTGTTTACTGGAAGCGACAAATTCGGCGAAGTTGAAAAACGCCAGGCGGGTATCATTACCGAAACGCCAGGTGATCCTGTTTCAATTCCAATGCCAACATTTACGGCTACGGCAGACATGGCCGGCATTTCAAGGGTTATGGGAGGGTATCATATTCAGACAGACAATATTGAAGGACTTAAAATGGGAAGAAATATAGCGCATTACCTTTGGGATAATGTCTACCAAAAATATTTTGACGGCACAATAAAAAGATAAATATGAATTTCAGAATGTCTTACATTCTGAAGTCATAAGAAAAGCCTTTGCCTAAAACTATTTCGGTTATAAAATTTGATACGGGGTTCATGCGCAAGCGAGGCCCCGTATATTTTTTACGGCACCTTGTAACCACCAGCCAATTGATATTTAGACAAACTGTAACAATTGGTACAATCAATTTACAGGCATCTGAAGTTTAGAAGATAGTAAATTAATTCATTCATAAAATCAATAATCATATGAAAAATTATTTAAGTTTATACATTCGAAATGTAGTGTTGATCACTGCCTTTTTTAGCTTCTTAACAGGCTTCATTACAGCACAGGGAACGATCTATCATATCAAGGCAATTCACCCAGACGGGCGTATGCTTCCAGTGAAAGCCCTGGATAAGGATGGTAAAATTTATGATGTCAAAGCCATCATGGATCAGGGCAACAAGCACGTCATTGATGTCAAGGCGATCATCAATGACAAACACATACCGGTCAAAATGCTGGTATCGAAGGATAAGTATATCCCGGTTAAGGCCATCCTTGAGGACGGATCCATACTTGCTATCAAGGCCATTGATGAAAAGGGAGGGCATTTGGATGTAAAAGGAATTCGCGGCGCTGGCAAAGTAATGGACCTCAAAGCCATTGACGCCAAAGGTCACCAATTTGGTATCAAAGCCATTACGCCCGAAGGACAATTTTATGATGTCAAGGGTCTCAAAATGATGGATAAGGCCCGCGAAATGATGATTGGCAAAACAGAAGTATTCGCTCATATTAAAGCCATTCCTCAAAACATCATCTCCAACAAGGATAGTATCTGGCATATCAAGTGCATTCACCCCAGCGGTGTCATGATGGATGTCAAGGCAATTGATAAAGATGGCAAACTTCAACCCGTCAAAGCTTTGGCAGGGCATGAGCGTTTGTATATGATGGATGTCAAAGCCAAAATTGGTGGCAAATGGCTTCCGGTCAAAGTGCTGAGCAGCAATGATCAATATAGCCCTGTAAAGGCAATCGGAATGGATGGAACCATTTATGACATTAAAGCGATCACAGCAAAAGGTGACAAACTCGATGTCAAAGCCGTCATGCAACACGGCAACATCTTTGACATCAAGGCTATTGATGCAGAAGGTAAATTTATGGGGATCAAAGCAGTATCACCAGGCGGCTTAATCCACGATGTCAAAGGAATGAAAATGCTGGAGAGCAAGACGGAAGGCAAAATTAATAATGTCGATATCATGGCGCATATCAAAGCGTTGCCTGTAGTGCTTGATTAAATGGCATGAATAAGTTATTCGTAATTGATGTGTTTAATCATCAAGTAATAAAAAAGCCTGTCGCTGACAGGCTTTTTTATTTGATTCAGTTATGTTTTGTAACCTAGTGTATTGTACTAATTCATGATCGCTTTATCACAAGATAATTTCATATTCAATGCGATACTCGTCCCTCTTCATCTGAAGAAGAATTTGTCGCCAAGCGAGACATTGGCTACTTTTCTCAGACTATTAAATTTTAATATCACAACTAAGGTCAGTTTATTTAATCTTTTTAATCTACCTCACCACAAATACCGGCAGCGTAATTGTTGCAGACGCACTCCGCAGTAACAGTTGGTATTGTCCGGTAGGCCATTGATCGGTATATATTTTGAGCAAATACCGACCCTGTACTGCTGTAAATTGGCCAACGCTCAATGTACGCCCCAGGAGGTCAGAACAACTATAACGAATTTCTTCATCCGGGGCCGTGTTGATTTCCGCAATAAAATACTGGTGAGCTGGATTCGGACTGATAGTCGCTTCCAGTACACCTTCTAAGCGTCGATCCTCATTATTGGTAATGACTGTTTTCTCTGCAGACCACGCTACTTCTGCAAGACCAAAGCAAGCACTGCCTTCGAAATTATTGATTGCGGTAATGAGTATATAACGCGCTTCCGGAAGACGGATGTCCATCCATTCCATCCCTTCATAATTATTTAACCCGCTACCCTTTTCAAGACGAAGTGTCCCACCGTCAAACCAGTCCACCTGATTTCCTGAATATTGCACTTTGCAATCGCGTATACCCCATCCCAAATGAGAAGGATCATTGATATTCCATACTTTGATGCGATCTATGTTGTAGCGTTCCTGAAGATCATAAAGAATCCAGTGCCCACTTCCATTAGCTGCATTCGGTGATGGCGAAGGGTCACAGGACACCCATGCGTCAAACCAGTCTGTGCTGTGACGTTCAGGATAGCATTGTGCATTTAACAAAGGCACACTTGCCAGGAGCATCAGAAGTTGCAGGTATAGTATTTTATTCATGTTCGTATTATTTTAATAAACCCAGAGGACTATTAGAAGAATGTGTATCATAGAATGAGCCAATATTGGGCAATACATAACTTAAATCTGATTTGGCGACTCCCATCCATAACGCCAGCTCCGCAAAATAAAGATCGACCGGAGTGGTTGGAATGATAGCCCCTTCATAGACGTTGTACGTATCCGTGAGACTCAGCGATGGATACTTGCCATAGAGCTTGGCGCCATTAACTGAACCACCCATACAGAATACATTACCACCCCAGGCATGATCTGAGCCATTGCCGTTGGAAGTGAGGGACCGACCAAATTCGCTGATACTAAATGTTGTAACCTGTTTGAATAAGCCTAACTCAACCATAGCATCTCTGAATTCTTTAAGGCCCTTGGAGACCACGCCGAGCATTTCATTTTGATTTTGCAACACTTCGTCGTGATGATCCCAACCGGCATAGTTAACGTAAAAGATTTGCCGTTTGTAACCAAGCTTCTCATGTACCGAGATGATTTTTGCAATCATACTGAGGGCCTCGGAAAACCTGTTATCTGAAAATGAAGTCGATATAGAAGGTCCGTTGTCAAGCGCCTCCTGAAATTGCAATTGTCCGTCCCTGGAATCACGCATGATGTCCGCATAAGTCTGTTCAAAAATATTGGAATAGCTTTGCGACAACAGAGAGTCTATCCCTTCTGTCTTGCGGATATTGAACACATCATACATGTTATCCGGACGATACCCGTTAATTCCAATGGCCCCATTTCTGGGGTCAACCACATATTCTACCAGTTCATTACCTGTCTCAAAGTAATTGGATCCTTCAAGAGAGATATTCATAGAAATCTTACCATTGGCATTCATGTCTTTGATGAGGTCTGAGACCCTTCCGCCCCATCCGATATTGGTTCTCGACTGCGGTATTCCAGTCTGCCAGTGTGCACCTTGATCCGAATGAGAAAAAAGTCCCAGCGGAAGCGGCGTACGGTTATTATAAAAATCATCCTTTGTGGTTGGCGCGAGCAGCGTGCCGACGTTGGCGACAAAAGCGGCTTCGCCATTGTCATTCATTGTACGCAATTCGGTCATTGACGGATGCAGACCATATTCCTTGTTCGGGGTATTGGTTGTTCTGAGTTTGAGTAGTGATGATTTGTCTAACGCCAGATTCGAACGAACATTCTTGTATATGTTATACTCAGAATTGAGATAGGGAACCAGCATATTGTAAGAGTCGTTGCCTCCGGACAGGTTAATACATACCAGTGCCTTGTACTCGGGATCCAGGGCGCTTGAAGAGACCGCTAAGGCATTGATTGCTTTGAGGTTGAGCAGGGTATTGTACAGTGTCGAATAACCCACCGCGGCACAGCTCAGCTGGCCTATAAATTTTCTTCGGCTATTGATATTATTTTTCATTCCGTCTTATTTAAATATGGCGTAATCAGGTGAGACCATGGTAAGGTAAAGGGCCAGCCTGACCCTATCATTTCGATAATCTCCAGTCGTCATCCGGCTAACAACATTGCGGATGATATTGCGCGTACCTTCAGACATATTACCATGCGTCAGCATCAGGTCAATGCGATTGAGCAATACTTCCGGTTCTCTCGCCAGGTTTTTTAATTCATCAATGACCAGAACCGTATAGGGATCCTTATCAATCCAGGAATACATGACATAATCATAGATCCAGTTGTTGACCATATTCATGAATCCGATAGATGTTTTTGAATTGTATATCTGAAATTCAGGTGCGACAAGGTTTTCTGCAGTTATATTACCCTTGGGTTGAAATGATGGCATATAAAAGTTAAATACCGAAGGAGAATGCAGCGGAATCTGACCGGTGTTGTCAAAAAACTCATACGAAGAGTTGTAGTAACGATTATAGTATTGTTCGACGCCAACGGCATGTACGAAGTGACTGTAGCGCAGGATAGGTTCCCTCAGTTGTCCGTTGTGTTCATCTTCAAGCCATTCGCAGGTACGGGCCTCATCATCCAGAAGGATTGCGCGCAGAACGGCTGCCATATTGCCTCGAACGCCCTTGCCATCATTGACAAAAACCCTGGCTACACGACTCACGTACGAAGGGGAAGGATTGGATTTGACCAGCCGCTGGATAAGTTGCTTACATACAAATGGTGGCACATTGGGATGATTAAAAAGCAGTCGCAATGCTTCTTCAATGTCTTCATCGCCTGATTGTGGCCATTGCGTGCTGTATTTACCAAAAAGTAATTTTGAACCAGGCTCGTGGTATTCATCAAACATCCGCATTGGTCTTGTTGGATCACCGAGGTACAAGTAGTTTGGAAAAAATGAGGTATCCAGTGTACCTCCATTTGGATTCATCCGCAAGCGCGAGAATGACATACCCGTGAAGATCTTGGCCAGTTCCTGAATATCCCTTTGCGTGTAAGTTGGAATAGCATTACCTGCGCCATCCTTGCGAAGGGTTCCGTCCATGTTCAATTCAAATAGGCCGATCGTAAATAGCTGCATGATTTCTCTGGCATAATTTTCATCGGGACGGATATTCTCTGCAACATTGGTTTTTGGATTATTCAAATGGCTGAGATAGACTCCCATTGAAGGATGATAGGTGACTTCTTTGAGGATATCGAAGTAATTGCCAAAAGCGTTTCGTATAAATATATCATAATAGCTGCACATGGCATTTCCAAACCCACCCAAATCAGAGTTGGCACTGATCACAAGTAATTCACTCAATGCCAATGCCACGCGCTGACGCAGGAGGTCTTTATTTTTAAGATTAAGATCCCACCATGAGTAATTAAAGTGCAATGAAGAAAAATAATTCGGCACTTCAGAAGAATCTCCGCCATTGAGATAATGCCAGTTAATCGACTCGCGAATCACCTCATCCAATTTGACCAGCATCAAGGAAGGAGGAATTGTCATTTGTTCATTGATCCATTGATCATAACCCATGGCTGCAGTGCGCTCAACCTCACGCAAGTCATAACCTAACGTAGCCTGATACAAGAACCGACTGGCAGCATAAAGTGGCGCGTTGAGTCCCTTTCCATTGATGGTATTGATAGCCGACGCGCTGTCAGCCCACTTTGGAGCTTGCCAGTTGCTACTGGCGCGCACCTTTATCTGGGGCGACTTTCCTTCTCCGAGGATAATTTTCTGAGCTTCACCCCGCCACCAGGTACTCAGCAAGAGCAATACTAAAACAAGTCTCGATAACATGATGATCCAATTGATGTACAAAAGTAGTCTGCCTCCTTAACCTGAGCAATAGCAAATACCCTGAGGATTCCGATTCATGGTTTTCCCCAGGTTTTAAAGGCTGGTCTTACGTTGATTAATCCTTGGGTATGTTCGTAATTTGAATTATCTATGCATCCACAAGACAAAAGATGATCAGCGTTCTGTCACCTTCCAAAGACCTTGACCTTAAGCGTCCAGTGATTGCAGATTCCACACAAACACCTGAATTCATAAAGAAATCACAAGACATTATTCAGGTCATGAAGAAAAAAAAGGTGCGGGATTTGATGAAGCTGATGAACATCAGCGAAAAACTGGCGGAGGAAAACTTCCGCAGGTATCAGCAGATGCAACCCGAGTTTAATGCATCCAATGCCAGACCTGCATTATTTACTTTCAATGGAGACGTCTACCGTGGATTGGATGCAGCCAGTCTGAATATACCCCAACTAGACTACGTTGAAAATCACTGCCGAATTCTGTCCGGTTTGTATGGAATATTAAGACCATTTGATCTGATACAGCCATATCGCCTTGAGATGGGAACTTCTGTTAGCGTATCGCGAAAAAAAAACCTTTACGCTTTCTGGTCCGATCAGGTTACTTCTGTACTGAACACATCGCTCAACCAACAGGAGCATCCCTGTCTTATCAATCTTGCATCGCAGGAATATTTTGAGGTTATTGACATTAAAAATATTAAATTTCCGGTGGTGCATATTCACTTCAGGGAAAGAAGAAACGGAAAAATCAGTTTCTTGTCCTACAATGCCAAACGAGCCAGAGGTCTTATGGCCAGATATATGGCTATCCACCAGGTCAAGGCATTGGACCAGATCAGGGATTTTGATCTTGAAAATTACCGCTATGACGCTAAACTCAGCAGTGCCACCGAATTTTATTTTGTTCGATAAGATTACAACATACTTACTGATGCATTTTATAACAATCTGTATTCTATCACTGACTGAATCCGAAACTTGCCTTGTGCATTCTAAATAAAAAAGTGCCAAATGAAAATGATTAAAGTCATCATACCATTCTTGCTCTGTACAGTCTGGTGCTACCTGCTTAACAGGCCTATTCACTTCAAAGAGCTTAGTCTTCCGGCGCCCGGTATCTTTTTTTCACCCTTTGAAGGCTTCTGGAATAATGGAAAAGATCCTCTGTCTGTGATAACAGATAATTTGCGCAATCAAAAAGGCGAAGGAAAGGTTTATTTTGATGAACGTGCAGTCCCCCACATCGAAGCCCCCACACTACACGACGCTTATTATATACAGGGCTATGTACACGCCATGCACCGATTATGGCAGATGGATTTTTCTACACGTGCAGCCGAAGGACGAATCAGTGAAATTATTGGTGCTAAAGCGATTGAATTTGACAAAATCAAACGTCGCAAAGGACTTGCTGAAGCTGCACGAAGAAGTCTGAAGCAATGGCAAAAAGATCCAGTGGCATATTCACTGCTCGAATCATACTGCAATGGCGTTAATGCCTATATCTCTTCGCTTTCTCCGCGTGATTACCCGCTCGAATACAAGTTGCTATCTTACGCTCCAGAGCCATGGTCGCCTTACCGTTCGGCGCTTTTCCATAAGTCAATGTCTGAGGTACTCGCAGGAAGAGACAGTGATGTTGAGTTAAACAATGCTCAGCATTTGTTTGGTTCGGATTTTAATCTGCTTTTTCCTGAAGATGATCCGGAATTGGATCCCGTTATTCCAAAGGGCACCAAATGGGGATTTGGGTGTGACAGTCTGGGCCGCGTAACGATTGACAGCAATACCATTGAGTTTCTTCCGGTTCCAATTGATACATTGCCTTCCGGACTGGGATCGAACAATTGGGCGGTCAACGGTGCGAAATCCATATCAGGGCACCCCGTGCTTTGCAATGATCCACACCTGATGCTGACTTTGCCAAGCATATGGTATGAACAACAGATTATTACACCTGATTGCAACGTGTACGGCGTGACCTTCGCCGGAATTCCAGGCGTAGTCATTGGATTCAATCACAATATTGCCTGGGGAATTACGAATGCCGGGTGGGATGTACAGGACTGGTACAAAATTCAATGGAGCGATGAAGAACATAAGCATTATATGCTTGATGGCAACAAAACTCCTGTACAACAACGTGTTGAAAAAATCCTGGTTCGCGGACAGGATCCGGTTTTTGACACCATACTAATGACTTACTGGGGACCCGTAGTCTATACGCAAACATCACAATCACGGTATGGTCTGGCGATGCACTGGATTATTCAGGACAGTTTTGCAATGAATGACCTGAACACCTTCATCGGTCTCAATCGTGCTGAAAATTATAATGACTACCGAAAGGCCGTGCGTAACTTTTCATATCCTGCACAGAATATTGCCTATGCAGACCGTTTCGGACATATTGCGCTCACGGTTCAAGGTGAAATGCCGCTTAAGAAGAATCAACAAGGTCGACTGATTTCAGACGGATCTGATTCACACAACAGTTGGTCAGGATTTCTGCCGATGTCGCTTAATCCGCACACACTGGATCCGGCCCGTGGATTCATTTCGAGTGCCAATCAGAAATCAACAGACCATACTTTTCCAATATACTACAACAATGGCGATTTCCGTGAATGGCGTGGAAGTATGATTAACCGCCTGCTCAACAATAAAGAAAAGTGGTCTGTTGAAGAGCTTCAAAAACTACAGTTCAACAATCACTCGCTATTGGCAGAAAGCGCGCTGCCACTAATGATGAAGCATCTTGACAGTGCTATGCTTAATGAAAAGGAAAAGAACTTTTGTAACAGCCTGCGTGCATGGAATTGTGACTATGATTCAACTTCCATTGAAGCGGTTCGATTTGATCTCTGGTTTACAACATTTCACCGGATTTTCTGGGATGAGATCACTGCGGACAGCTTGATGAAATACACTCAGATTCCGAGTGAACGCGTAACCATTAACCTAATGAAGGATCATGCCGATAACAAATACACCGATATTGTCAAAACACCGAAAAAGGAAACGCTTGATGACATTCTGCGCATCTCGCTAGACTCTGCCATTGAAGCGAGCGCATTGAATTCAGCCAAGACCTGGGGAATATATAAGGCTACAAAAATTGAACACATCGCTAAAATCCCTGCCTTCAGCATTCCTGTTATTTCGACCAGCGGATCGAAGGATATTATTAACGCATGCTGGAAGACCTGGGGCCCATCCTGGAGAATGGTGGTCGAACTGACTGAAAATGGTCCAGTAGCTTATGGGGTATATCCCGGGGGACAGGACGGACAGCCCGGACACAGCCATTACATGGATATGATCGAAACGTGGCGCAAAGGAGAATATTATTCGCTTAAATATTGCTCAAGTCTCCGGGATTTGGAAAATATTGCGAAGCATAACATTCAATTTCAAAAATCATGAAAAACTATTTTCAATATCCTGCTGTATTGGCTGCAACCTGTCTTGCTACAACATGGCTTCTGCCCTGGTGGACAATCGCGATCGCTGCCGCTGCAGTAAGTTTTTTGTATCACATAAGTAGCAGCAGAGCATTTGCAACTGCACTGGTTACCATCAGTTTATGCTTTGGTCTAGCCTGCTTTTTCCAAAATAAAAGAGCCGATTCAGCCACCTCTGCGATGATTGGCGAATTATTCATGAATATTGGCGTCCATAAGCTTTTTTATATCAGTAGTCTGGTTGCAGGAATCACTGCAGCATTCGGTGCATGGGCCGGCGCTTCGATTCGCAAGAAACCGAAACATGTTTGATTATAATTTACAAAATCGCCAGTTACACCGGTTGATTTATTCGAATACGATCCACAGGATCGTACAAAGATCGAGCTGTTCGCTGGAAATGATGATAACATTTTATTGAATAGTAAATAATTAAGAATAGTATAAAAAACAGCCTACACAAGATAATACCCTCATCCATCGTTCATAAAGTTAAATATTAAAATCAAGATCCAATGAAAAACGTAAAAACCACTTTGTCTTATCTCCTTTGTCTGATGCTTCCATTCAGCGGGAATCTTCAGGCCCAGAAGAAAAAAGATCCAGCGAAAATAGTCGCAGTTGACAGCGTCAAAACGCCTGCCAAAGACACAGCCAAAAAAGAAACGCTGGCAGACAAAGTAAAAAGCTGCAAAATGAAAGACGGTTTGTTCAGATTGTATCAGGACACTGTCACGGGAAGCCTTATGATCTATGTACGCAAAGAACAACTGGAGAAAGAATACCTTTACCAGAGTTTTAGCATCAGCGGGCCTCCGTCATTGTTTCTGAATCAGAATATGCTGCGTGAGACATGGCTATTTTCACTTCGCCGGAATTTTGATAAAATATACTGGAGTCGTTCCAACACAAATTTTTATTACGATAAAAATAACCCAATCAGCCGAGCTGCAAATGCGGATGTTTCTGAATCAGTATTTGCTGCCGAAAAAATTATCAGCAAAGATTCGCTCGGATTTCTGATCAGTGCAGACAATCTGTTTCTCAGCGAAAAACTTGATCCTGTCAAACCAAATATCCCACCCACTATTCCAGCCAACAGTTATCTGAACCTGGGCACGCTCAACAAGGACAAATCGGAGTACTGGAAAATCAGAAGCTTTCCAAAAAACACAGACATCATCGTCAACCTTTCCTATGAAAATCCAATGCCGCAGAACGATGGTGACAATTTTATTACAGACGCCCGTTTCATTACGGTACGTTTGCAACACAGCCTGATCGAACTGCCGGAAAATGATTTTGTGCCGCGGGCTGACGATCCACGCATTGGTTTTTTTACAACGATGGCCAACGATATGAGCTCCACAGATATTTTGCCGTTTAAAGATTACATTCATCGTTGGCACCTGAAGAAAAAAGATCCTCGTGCTGCACTGAGCGAACCTGTTGAGCCCATCGTCTGGTGGGTTGAAAATACGACCCCGGTCGAACTTCGCCAGACCGTCATCAATGCCGGATTGCAATGGAACACTGCTTTTGAAAAGGCCGGATTCAAGAATGCTGTGGTGATGAAAATGATGCCCGATGATGCGGACTGGGATCCTGCCGATATACGCTATAACGTGATTCGATGGGTCTCCTCAGATCTCGGATTTGCGATCGGCCCATCCTTTGTCAATCCCAGGACAGGACAAATACTTGGCAGTGACATCACCATTGACTACAGCTTTTTGCGTGGATTGGGCATGGAAACGGACCTCTTTGAAAAAGGTTACGCGCTCAAAGCTGAAGAAATCTGCAAACCTGGTCAATGCCAAATGGCCCACGGCCTGAGGCTTCAACAGGAATTTGCCAAGACGATGCTGGATGTGATGGATGATGATGAGGCAGAAAAGAAAGAACTGTTGCATCAGTTTATTACGGAGTTGGTGATGCACGAAATGGGACACACAATGGGACTTATGCACAATATGAAAGCATCGCATATGCTGAGTCCCGAGCAGCTAAAAGATAAAAAAGTCACCGGCAAATTTGGCGTGATTGGTTCTGTGATGGATTATTCAACGGTGAATCTTTCACTGGACCGCAGCAAACAGGCCCATTATTATACCACTGTCACCGGTCCGTATGACCATTGGGCCATTGAATATGGTTATACACCTTTTTCACCCGGTGAAGAAAAAAAGAAACTGGACGAAATAGCCTCCAGAAGCACAGACCCTAAACTGATCTTTGGCAATGACGCGGATATTTGTTTTCCGGGAGGAGGTATTGACCCCAGAGTCATGGTCTGGGATATGAGCAATGATCCGCTGAGCTATGCAGAAGAAAGATTTCAGATCGTTGACAAACTGGTCACACGCCTGAAGGAAAAATTTACCAAACCCGACGAAGGATATGCGCGCTTGAGAAACAATTACAATTTTGTTTTCTATCAGCGATTCAATATGGCTTTTACAGTGGCGAATTATGTTGGCGGCGTATTTGTAGATCGCAGCAGGCCTGGTCAAAAATCGACAAGCTTGCCGTACACACCGGTCGCTGAAGATCAGCAGAAAAAGGCAGTGCAGTTATTGTGTAAATATGTGTTCCGGCCTGGCGCGATTGCAGGCGATCAATACCTTTACAATTATTTGCAGGCGCAGCGCAGGGGATTTAATTTCTTCGGCAACTCCGAAGATCCAAAGATTGACATCATGTCTTTCAATATGTATTCAAATGTCCTCTCACCTTTGCTCAGCAACTCTACCCTTCGCAGGCTCGGCAACAGCAGAATGTATGGCAATACTTACACGGCAACAAAATTATTACAGGATCTTGATCAGGGTATTTTTGAGGAAGATCTATCAGGCAGTGTGAATCCGATGCGAATGCAGTTGCAGCAGATTTTCGTGGAGCGATTGATCAGTCTCAATGATACCAAGAATCCACTGATGGGATATGATACCAGACCTGCCGTATTTGATGAACTGAAGAAGCTCTACAAGAAGCTACACAAAAATAAATCCGGCGATGAAGCCACCCGGGCGCATCGAGCATTTTTAAGTCATCAGATAGAAACAGCATTGAAGCTGGAAGACTGATGATCATTGGGTTAAACGAAAAAAAAGATCACATTTTCAGGCATCATAGATTTAAATGGTTATGGCTTATTTGCATAAAAAATACCACCATCTGCCCTTAAGTCATGCACCACATTTTGCTTTCAAAGCTTGACATACAAATCAGGAAGCCGGAAAAATTATTGCGTGAATAAGTTTCAGACTGGCTTCCTGATTTTTTAGAATGGTTGTGCAACAAGACCATGTAAACGCTGAGGTGTCAAAAAAACGTTTATTAAGTTAATTGAGAAAACGCCAAAGGAGGCGAATGCGCAAGCTGTAATCATATTGTGGATAACCACGAATAATCTGTGGTCTTTGCGGATTCCAGAGTGAATCCAAATGATCCACGCTGAATACAAATCGAAGGTCAGCTACCTGGGCCTCGGCGGACAGCCCAACGAAAGGTCCCGCCTTTATTATACCGCCTACAGGATAAAAAAATCCACTGAGTGCGTCATAACCGTTTTGTTTACCCGATTGCACCAAATCAACATACCCGGCAATCTTCATAGGAATACTCCGACGCGCCAGATTAAATAAGAAGTACACTTCATGATGCGAATACCACGCACTCCAACCCGGCAGATCCGGTGCAACGCGGATCCAGCGAAAACGATGTGTGGTACCTAAAAATCTCCATTGAAAATCTTCTGTCAACACAATATTAAACCGCCTGATATCTTGATCAGACTGACGAATACTATCTGGGGCAGTTGCATAAATAAGCTTATTAAATTGTGTCCATCCTAATGTTAATGAGGGTAAATATTTATTATTGAAGTGAAGTCCCGCGGATAAATCCAGCGTTTGAATCTTCTGAGCGTCCAATACACGAATACTTCTTTTATTGACGTAAAGATGTTGCTGCATGATGGAAGCCAGATCATTCGCAATGGTCGCATGCCATTGGAATTTCAATATTTTTCTCAAAGGCTGACTACCCTCGACGGTGAAGCGATAAAGTCCTTGAGATTGCTGGGACTTGATGTCTGCTACAAGGCCTATTGTTCCGGAACCTCTGTTCCAGTGTAGTCCCGCGTGCCAGACTGAAACGTTTAAATCTGTGCGATAAGTACTATCCTCAATCAAATGGTTGAACGTATAGTGATAGGATATCTCTGCTTCCGTCTGCTGTCCTGGATTCATTCGCAGACCTGCGACAATTGGTGTCGAATACATCGCCATCGTACGAAGCAACCCGTTCGAGTCCATACGGAAAGATGCGCCATACAACGTTTGACTTCCTGTTCGCTGATCAGAAAAGGTGTTGTACCAGTTTTGGTAATCCGCTTCCGCAAATACTTCCGGACGCAGTCCTGATGAAGTACTGATGAGCCAGGACACTACACCGCGATACTGGTTTCCTCGGATATCTGTTCTTGCCCTGTCCGTATATACAGGTATGGCCTCACGCACCTGGAAACGACTACTGAACAACAGACTATCATCAACAATGCCTCCATTATTTTCTATTCTGAACAAATGATTGACATAGTAAAAACCATAGCTCCATCGTGACTGAGGGTTACGATACTGCAGACCAGCGCTGAGTCTGCCAAGCAGATTTCGGCTATTCTGATAGATTCCTTTCTGATTGATGCGATCATATATGACGTTCAGATCAATGTGGTTCGAAAAATTCTTGGCGACCACCGCAGATGCATTGAGGTTATCGATGAGCCCTGTTGTTGAATTGGAGAAGAATAATCCTTCAGAAACCATCAATTCGCTGTAGGTCTTGTTCGAACGTATAAAAGGTCTCTCCTGGGCCAGCTGTGTAAAAAAATCCTGATTGTGATAACCATAATTCAGCATTGGCATAAATCCGTTAGTCTCTCTTTCTTGGTTGACCGGTGAACCTATGTTATTGAGGAAACTTTTTCCGAATGCATTATATGACCTGATAACAAATTCATTGCTGTCCAGTGTTCTAATGTCTCTATAATCTCCGCTGCTGATCAGCTTCAATGGAATAGCACGCAGCGAATCGCTGACCCGCTGTCGCGCCAGCACAGCCGAATCCGGAATGGAGCCTGGCAGCTGGGCATTCAAGAGGAAATCACCCAGAAAAAAGAAAATAGTAATGGCAAGGCGCGCCGTTTTATTCATTCGCAATGATGAACTTTTTTTGCTCGCGCGCTCCATCGGCATAATGGACATCCATCACATAAAATCCGGGGTACAAATCCGATAAATCAAGTGATAAATCATAAGCCGGTTGTATGGCAGGATATTTGATACGGCCATCTGCAGTAATCAGGATTACCTTGCTGATGATCTTCTCACTGCGGATGCGGACCTGATCTCTTGCAGGGTTAGGCGTCAATTGAAGTGAAGCACGGTCATTCAAATTGCTGGCTGAAGTCGCCGAACAGATGTTGGCCGGATTGCACACTTTTTCTGGACCTTCAACGATAAACATCCCGTTCTGCATATCCGCCACAATGATATTGCCGGAAGGCAAAAACGGATAAGTGCCCCATGCGCCCTTGTAATTGAGATTATTCACTTCTGTTGATGTCGGATAATAATATTTCAATTGTGGTGACTTAGGGTTAGAAATATCATATACCTGCAGGCCGTCATAATAATATGCGACATAAGCGTATTGACACGACACGAGCGGATTGTGAGGAATAGCTTTACTGCTGTCGCCATATACTGAAAGATAAGAAACCACTTTCGGATGCGCGAAGTCTGTCAGATCAATAACCTTTAGTGGTGACCCGTGTGTCTCATCGGCCATGACATAAGTCTTACCATCAGGTGTTAGCCATCCACTGTGATTGTATCCTGAATAATTATATTCATTGGGCTTCAGGGTAAACAGCGGTTTGGGATTGTTGGCATCAGAAAAATCCATGATGGCCATACCATCATATCCGCAATTGAGATAAGCGGTATCGTTGCGCACAAAACAGTCGTGTACGTGATTCGCGGTAATATTACCAAAAACGCTGTAATGCCCGACAAATCGCGGGTTTTCAGGTTCGCGGATATCGTAGAGTCCGAGCGCATAATAACCTGTCACGCCTTTCTCAGCACTGGTATACAACCTCGCTTTCGGCTCATCAATAAAAATATTATGAACCCTGGTAAAAAGATCATTTTTATTATAGACGAGAATGGCGGTATCAGGCAGTCGGGACACATCAATGATCTGCAGTGTACTCCCGGCGCCTTCATCACAAACGCCGTAAATATGGCATTTGTAATAACGAAAATCCCGGTGAATGACTTCTGTACTGCTGGTTCCTCCCGGGATGCGCATGCGCTCGAAAGGATGTTCGGGATCGGTCACATCGATGATGTGGGTTCCGTAAGTAGAACCGATGATTCCGTATTCATGTCCATTGGCCACAAATCCGTAAGCCTCGTTGAATGTATTGTCGTACTGTGCCGAACCCTTGAGCGCCGGATCGCGCCAGTGACCTAATAACTTCAGCTTGGTTGCCTGCGCGTCCAGTATCACTGGCAACATCAGCAGGAAAATATTGATTAGTTTTTTCATCCGAAATTGAGTAAACTCGGGCTCATTCCCATCGATGAGAATCCGCCGTCGTGATAAAGATTTTGCATGGTAACATAACGTGTGAGATCAGAAAACATAACCACACAATAATCGGCACAGGCTTCCGCACTGGCATTACCGAGTGGACTCATCTTGTCCGCGTAATCAAAGAATTCTTTAAATCCCTTGATACCGGAACCCGCTGTGGTCATCGTTGGGGATTGTGATATCGTATTGACGCGCACTTTTTTAGCGACACCATAGTGGTATCCGAAGCTCCTGGCAAAAGATTCCAGCAGGGCTTTCGCATCCGCCATTTCGTTGTAATCCGGAAAGATTCGCTGTGCTGCGATATAGGACAGCGCCAGAATGGATCCTCCTTCGGCGATCGCATCTTTTTTCATGGCGCATTGCATCAGTTTGTGAAATGAGATAGAGGATATGTCCAGTGTCTTCTGCATGAATTCATAGTTGAGGTCTGTGTACGGCTTTCCCTTGCGTACATTGAGTGACATGCCAATGCTGTGCAACACAAAATCAAGCTTTCCGCCGAGCGCTTCCATTGACTGCTCGAGTAATTTGTCAAGGTCTTCCGTGAGCGTCGCGTCTGCCGGGATTACTTCAGCATTTAGTCTGGTGCCGAGGTCAAAAATTTTACCGAAGCGCATGGCCACCGGCGCATTGGTCAGGGTAATGCGCGCACCCTGCGCAACACATCTTTCGGCGACGTGCCAGGCAATGGATTGCTCGTCCAGAGCCCCGAAAATAATACCGCGTTTTCCTTGTAGAATCATATTGTATATTTTTGAATTAGTTTGCAGAACTGATCAATTCCCGTGCATTCTTCAAAGCCGATGGCGTCGGCGGATCTCCGCTCAGCATCTTGGCGAGCTCGGTCATGCGCTCGTCCCTCGTCAGTTTTTTCAGCCTGGTATTGGAAACTTTTGCGTTGGTCTCTTTGTATACGAGGAAGTGGTGCGTCGCCCGAGACGCCACCTGTGGTGAATGCGTGATGGTGATGAGTTGCTGATGCGCTGAGATCTCCCGAAGGATATCGCCCATTTTCAGGGCTACCTGTCCGCTGACACCGGTATCGATTTCGTCAAAGATCATGGTCGGTAGTTTGGATCGTTTGCTGATGACCGATTTAAGCACGAGGTTCAGTCTTGAAATCTCACCTCCTGATGCCTGAAGGCGAATGGGAGCAGGTGCTTTACCCTTGTTGGCAGAAAACAAAAAATCCGCGTGGTCCATTCCAGTCGGTCCGGGCTCCGTAGACTGTGAAAGCCCTACGTTAAACTGTGCAAATTCCATGCCCAGTTGTTGTAGCAGGGCTGTTACTTCCGGTTCCATTCCAGGCGCTTTTTTCTGACGCAATTGGCTGATGGACCGGGCGCGTTGTAATAATTGCTGGTACGCGAGATCTATCTTCTTTTTAATTTTTTCAATTTCGTCATCGACATTGCTAAACCCACGAAGGCGTTCATGCAACTGATCCCGCAATTCGATGAGCTCAGTATCACTTTTGACCCTGTGTTTTTTCATCAACCTGGTGAGAAGATCAAAACGCTGTTGCAGCATGTTTAATTTTTCTTCATCAAAATCCGTGCGGTCCGCGAGTCGATTGAATGCTACATTAAACTCCTTCAGGCCGGATCGCGCATCCTGAAGTTGCTGATGCAGCTCGCCGATTCCAGGTAGTTGAAGGATACCTTTCATGGACTGAGCGATATTGTTCAGCTGATCCATTACGCCCTGCTCTCCTTCAATCAATTCTGACGCGGATCGTGCCGAATTCAGAATTTCGCCCGCCTTGAGTGCCAGGGCGAGTTCTTCTTCAATTCCGGTATACTCATTGTCCAGCAGCGCCGCTTCATGAAGTTCCCTGTATTGAAAGTCCACATAATCTTTTTCCTCATTGGCCCTACGCTGTTCTTCCTCCAGGTGCTTATGTTCACCGAGGAGATTTCTCCATAATCTGTATTCTTCACCGCAGCTTTCAACCTCACTTTGGAGTCCTAGGTACTGATCGAGCATCTCAAGCTGTACAGAATTGTCCAGTATATCGAGTTGATCAAATTGCTGATGAATCGCAATCAGCAGAGGCGAAAGCGTCTGCAGATCCGACACGGTTACAGGAGAATCATTGACAAATGAGCGGGATCTGCCGTTGGGAAGTATCTCCCGCCGAATCAGTATTTCTTCACTATCATCCAGGAATTCAAGTTGATTCAGTTCTTCGCGCTGGTGTTCGAGTTGCGTGAAACGGAGCTCGACAATACATTTTTCGTCCGGCTGACACAAGACCTTAGAATCTGCGCGGGCGCCCAGCACAAACTGAATCGCGCCGATGATGATGGATTTACCCGCGCCGGTCTCACCGGTGATGGCTGACATGCCCTGCGGCCACTCCAGCTCAAGGTGATCGATGATCGCGTAATTCCGAATCAGCAGATTGGTCAACATGATATGTTATCTGGGTTGTAGCGGGTTTTCAGTCTCTATGTTTTGTCCAAGGCTTCTTGCTTTCTCAAGGTCTGCCTGTGCTGCAGCAGCATTGCCAAGGGTCTGCTGAGTCCTTCCTCGCTCCAGGTATGCTAATCCATGTCTGGGATTCAGCCGTATCGCTTCATTGTAATAAGGCAGCGCCTCTGCGGTACGGTTGAGGGCGCGAAGACAGCGTGCACCTTCATACCAAAGGTCCGCATCGTAAGGATCCAGTTTAATGTATGCTTCGATATCATTGAAGGAATGCTGAAAGTCACCCATTGCCTGATACATAATGCTTCGGTTCAGATAACCGACTTTCCAAGCAGGGTCAATTTCCAGCCCTTTATTAAAGTCATTCATTGCATCAGACATCCTCCCCAGACGGGCATAGGCTGCTCCGCGGTTGACATAATATTCTGCCAGGGGTTTTTTGGTGATGGCGACATTGTAATCAGCGAGGGCTTTCTCGTTTTCATTTTTCTCAAAATACATCTTTGCACGACTGTTATAGGTCGGGTGATCAGCTTTCAGTTGAATGGCCCTGCTATAATCACTCATCGCCGCATCATACATCCTGGCATCGCGGTAGAAGTTGGCGCGGTTGTTAAATGGCAGTGGCGTGTTATCGTAGAATTCGATCACGCGGGTCCAGAGCACACCGGAATCCTTCCAGTAGGTACATTGCCGGTAACTCAGGTAGGCCATCAGTGCGAGGTATACCCCGATTCCACCCCATACCGGAGCCCGAAGGCTATCATTTTTCTCAAGGAAGTCCTGCAGGTAAAAACAAGCGATAAAGAACAGACCCGTGTAAGCCACATAGGTAAACCTGTCGGCGAGGTAACCCTGGCCTGCGCCAAGCACCTGCAACAGAAAGGCGATGTTGACGAAAAAGAACATAAAGCCAAAGACGAGTCCCCTGTAGTTTTTCTTCCAGGCGATGTAGAGGCCGGCAAATACTGCGGTAAAGGGAATCACCGACAGAAAATGCCAGATGCTCAGTTTCTCCGGGTATGGGTATAGCGGAAGGGTCAGATAGGGCACCAGCCACTTGATCAGATAGGTGATCAGGCTGTAAGTCCCGATGAATATTCTGTGAAAGCCCTGATACACTTCATTGGCTTCGAGCGATCCCTCTTGTCTCAGGAAATAGATGCCGAGGAGTCCAAATGCCAACGCCGCCAGAAAGAAATGCCATTTCTCCAGCAACAAGCCTAATTTTAATGGCCTGCCTTTCCAGTAATCAATCACCAGGAGCGTCAATGGGAAACTCACCATCTGAATTTTGGCAAAAAGTCCCGCCACGAAAAGCAGGAAGATCAGGATCGTCCGATAGAAGCGGTGCGTTTCAAGGTTCTTCAGGTACAGAATAAGTCCTGCGAAGAAAAAAGTGGCAAACAGCACATCCTTGCGTTCGGTGATCCAGGCCACCGATTCGACGCGCATGGGATGGATGCCGAAGAGCAGTGCACCCAGGAAAGCAACCCAGAGATTCAAACCTAGCCGCATAAAAATGAAGAACACCATCAGCGTACAGGCCAGGTGCAGGATCAGATTCGTCCGGTGCATGGCTTTGGGCAGCGCCAGGGGATCCTTTGCATTTTTACCAAAGAAGTGCTTTTCAATTGCAAAACTCAATATGGTTAGTGGGTTGTAGTTGCCAATCACCGTTGACTGGAAGATCTTGGAGACCTTCCGGGCATTCAGCGGCCCGTCAAGCGTCTTGTTTTCATAGACGTTGCGGTCGTCATCCCAGTTGACAAATCCGTTGCGCAGGCTGGGGCTCATCACCAGGAAGGTCGCTGCGGCCAGCAGAAGCATCTGCAGCCAGGGCCATGCAGTTCCGGAATGAGGTGCAGGCTGGGTTATGTCCGGTTCCCGGACCTGATTAGCCGGTACCCCCGCCCCTGTTTGTTTTTTCTTGGAACCCATAATGTGCAAAAATAGGAGAAAAAATGAGTCCCGGGCCTTTGAAGACAGCAAAGAATGTGAAAGGCAACCGGAGCTGCATGAACGTCCTGGTGTGTAGATTTGCCAACAATTATTATCGCATCGCACAGACTATTTCATACGTTTGAACCGAAATAGGATTTAGCGTGAATCACTGCTGTCCAAAATAAATCAATACGACCTATCAGGCCCTAATTATATCAAGGCTTCCGGCGCATAAAATTAAATATTCCCAATGGAATCCCCCCTGTTTAAAATAGTGTAGCTATCGTTGGAG
>JAIBCI010000060.1 GCA_019694255.1 Saprospiraceae bacterium | reverse complement strand
TGATATTTTCGACAACTTAATGATTCGAATGGTAAAGCATAAACCTGCTTATTATAAAATGCTTAGAGTAAGTTAAATGCCTAATTCAGTTAATTTATTCATAATTAAAATTTAAAATTTCTAGATTAAAATAATATGTTTTCTTCTACTTGTTTATCAAATCCAGCTCTTACAATTCCATAGTTAACATTGTTTAAATTAATTTTTAAAGCATAATATTCAACTTGAAATTATACTATTAATTTTTATTACAAATACACAGTCCTTAAAAAACCTAAAAAGTAATTATTCCAAAAATTCAAATTTACTTAACTAAATTAAACTCGTCAACACACAATACAATTTGGAAAATAATTTAAATATACAAAGGATTACAAATTATTGAATCCACAAAATAATAATTTTTAACTAATAATTTAATGTTATATAAACGCCACCAAAATAATGAGTTTTTATAATTTTATTTCCCCACATTTCAGGAGATTTGAGTGAAAATGGGCACCAGGCAATATTAAGACTACCACACTTACAATATGGAATAGAAGCAGCAATGCCTGTACTTAATTCAATTATAAAAGGATTAGTATCTTTTAAAGGTGTAAGCACATAGTCTGAGTTTCGAAATCCTCCGCTTAACCCCTCATTATAAAATATTAGTTGAGGCTTAGCATTAAAATAAAGATAAAACTCCCATAATCTATTCTTATAAATTCCTTTTACCTCATTTTTCTTATTTACATCATTTAGGTTATTAAATCGATTAAACCAATTTCTTGAATCGAGTAAGCCGATCCTTAAATTAGTTTCAGCCGCAAAACCAGTATAATAACCAATTAGCAATTCTTTAGAATAGGAAACTTCAAAATAACTACGATAATTATCCTTACCTATATTTTTAGGCCAACACAATTGAGATTTACTTATTTTATATAGAAAAGAAGGTTCACATTTAATTTGGTGAGGCCAGCCCCTTGGTGTTCGTGGATTTTTAGTATCATGATCGTTTAGGGACTCATGTATTGCAGTTTGAACAAATTTACCTATTCCTGTTCCATATAATCCAATAGCCAAAGTATAAGTTAATGCCCTTCTATAATCATTTCGAAGAAATGTTTGCGAAGCTTGGTAAGATAATAAAAAACTATACGGACGGTCATCATACGAAATATTATAATCTTCAATCCGATCTGGAGTAAAAGCCCCCCCATTTAATGAAATTCGTGGATATTCTAAAATATTGTAATTCAAATTTCCCGCATCTGTATCATAATTTACAATATTTAAAAAATTACTAATTTTTTTATTAATTTGCTTTCTAAGTCTTGTTAAATAAAGCAACATAGAATCAGAGCAGCTCCAGCCAAATCCAAATCCCATTGTGTAATTTTCATCGAGAGCCTTGTTTGAGTCAATTAAAATTGGATAGAAATCTTCTTCAGTATATATGCTAAAATATTTATTAATATTCTGTGCAGTAATACTTTGAAGAAAAAGACAGAATAAAATAATATATTTCATAAATTTAATTAAATATTTTTTCATTATAAAAACTGAGCTTTTCAACGTCCTCATAAGTATTACATAAATACCCGCCTTTGAATTTTTGCAATTCAATACATATTTCCCTAATTATACTTTTTTTACTAAACACTTTAACCAAATCTTTGACAAAATCAGAAACCCAAACGTATATACATGGAGTAGTTGACAAGTCATTCGCCAAGCCTATATGAAGCAATTGTGGGTATAACGTTTGATCACTCTCACAGATATTTTGCAACTCATTTATTTTTGACCAAGATTGCTCCATATTATCCTCAGTAAATTTATAATTTGTTGCTGAATTACAACATGCTGTTATAAATACTATTTTTGTATTTATAAATTTACTAAACATGATGAACAAGCTATCATCTCTAATTGATGCAGCATCAAGATCTAAATATTCATCTTTCTGATCGTCCATTTCGTCAATTGAATCAATATCACTTTTAGAACTACCATGTCCTGAATAAAAAAAAATAAGTTTTGACAAATTCAACTGAGAGAGCTTTTTAAGTAGCGAAAATAAACTATCACTTGCCTCATGTGTCTGCCTTGTTTTCACTAGAAGCGTACTCATATTATTGTCAGCAAATCCATTTTTTCTTAAAATTTTTATCATTGCATTAAAATCACACTCACCGCACTTTGTTGCGTTGTCTACCATACATGAAATAAGTATCGCAAATTGTTTTCCGTTAAAATTATTTAAATTTTCATTTGTCAATTGTAAATTAAAATTATTGTACTCGTTAGATTTATGCAACAATAACAAATAATAAATTATTGATAAAAAAATTAATAAAACAAATAATCTAATTTTCAACATATCGATTTATTCTCCACAAATTACGTAGCGCTATTTAATATACAAGTAATAGATTTAAATATAGAATGCGATCATATTAATTTTTCAAACAATATAGTACATAAAAGTATGATAATTAATTTGATGATAATTCAAAAATAACGCTATTTTCATAATATCCAAATTTTAGTTTGTTTATTTTTAAAAAACTTTAGCCGCGCCTCCGGAACGGCTAAAGCCTGATCTGGCTTAGAGCCTGATTAATTTGCCAGTATACATACGGCGGATGCCTTTAACCTTGATGAGATAAAGACCCGGAGGAAGGTGATTCACATTTAATTTGCAGACCGATGGTCCGGTTGTGATCATTGGTACAGCGTACCCATGACCAGCCACATCGGTGAATATGATCTCATTCGCTAATATCTCATCACCGGTCAGATGAATAAACAGGTCATTATCCACCGGATTCGGGAAAAACTCCATGTCTCCAAATTGTTTCTCCTGATCGGATACAGCTACAGCTTTGCTGTCAATCAGTATTTTGCTTTGTGAAATCCGGACATTAAAGTTATCCGTATTCGATGCAAAAGTTACCGGTGTCGGATTATTACTCAATGTGAGATTAAGCTCTTCCCGGTCTGAAGCCAGCACCTGATAATTGATATAGAACAGCGGTTCATTGTCACTCAGGTTGACACCGTTGAGGTCAAAGGTATACCAGGTTACACCCAGATTACCTTTGTCCGTATTCTGCAATCCAAATCCGTCTTTGGTCAGATTCAATTTAGAATTGAACCGATCCACAGAGAGAAACTTTAGTTTGGTATTTTGCCAATTGACGCTAAATCCAAAACTAATCACTTGCTTAAATCCCTTACAGTAAACCGGAATTTTTAATACAGATCCAGGTCGTACTGTATCCGAAGGAATGATGAGATCTATATCCTGTGCAGTTCTGATGCCCGGTAATTTGGATATAGAATGCAATTGATCCTGAGGATCTGTGATATTTTGTGGGTCATTGTCCAGATCTGTGTCTCCCATTTTTATACCAACAAAATCCACACCAGCAACATCTTTTGTCAGCTGCAAACTTGCCGACTCCGGAAAACTGGATTGAAAGGGATTGGCGGGATTCGGAAATTGATAAGACGTCGGAACAAAGCGCCAACTATCCACATTGACAAATACCCTGGCCTTATCTTTGTATGTAGGAATTATTCGCGCGATATCCGTCGCAGTAATGGACTTACTGTTATCAACATCTGCTGCTATCATTCTGTATGCCGAGGGTAACGTAAATGTCCTGAGCAAATGACCTTTGATGTCCGCAATATCTGCCAGCTCCACCCCATTTCCGGGATTATTTTTCTTTGTTGGCCGAATGACGTAATTGCCTGCAGCGACATTGGCAAAACAATAGGCTCCTGACTGATCTGTTGTTGCAGTCTGCGAAGAAGCTCCGCTCAGTTCAACCGTAACGCCTTTGACCGGCACATTATCTTCACGTGTGATCTTGCCACAAATTTTATAAGAACCATTAATGCAGACCGATCCTGTCTTCAGCGTTGCAGAAACCGCTACCCTGTTTTGTTTTATTTTAGCACTGGCACCATCGACTGAAATTGTTGCTGAGGTATTGGCACTGCCTGTTGCTGTGAGAACCAGGTAATACAGAATATCATTATCCTGTAGTGTCGTACCAGACCCCGAAGTACCTACCCATCCCACCGTCATTTTACTGTCGTTAATTTTATTCGGAATGATCGACGCCGGATCAACATTGGGACCTGCTTCTGCCGTTTCAAATCTTGCAATACCCGAAGGGGCTATTGTATACGTCAGATCTACAGAAGTCATGGTGGAAAAGCCTCGTACACGCACAGGCACTTTGATCTGAGAACCCGGTGAAACGCAGGTCATCTCATCCGGATCAAAAATGATCGTCGCGGCTGCCGGCTGTTGCACAATGGTAAAGCAATAACATAATACATAACAATCACCAAGACGCATCTTCAGACAAAACAAATATGAACATCCGGGATCCGGCAATTTGCAAATCGGATTACGCGAACCCGAAGAGGTTCCTCCGGTAAATGCACAGCCCCCTGGAATGATCCATTGATAACTATCCATTTGTGGTATATTGGTAAAACTGACTTCATTATTGGCATTTACGGTATAGGTAATCGGTGGATGCAAAGGAGGTTTATTGCCGCAAGGAGCGGAATTTGAACAAACCGTAATACATTCCGAGGTCATTCCACAAGCATTACCCACCGTAAGACATACTGTAATACAATTTCTTCCTGCGGGTATCTTACATTTAAAACCGCTGGCAGTGGTACTTTGTCCGGAGATCAGCGCATTATTATCGCTGGTTCTCCAACTGTACGTCTCCGCACCAGCAGATGTCGTTGTAAATGTCACTTCATTATTTGAATTGGGTGAAGTTGAGGTAATGTATAATGTTGGTGAAGACTTACATGGTGCTGCCACCTTGATGGTGTAACAACATAGAAAAGCTACATAACGTCCACCCGAATTATATTTATACACACGCAGGCATACTGTGTATGTCCCGGAAACTGGTAATCGACAAATTGGACTGTAACTTGTACTGTTCGTACCATTAAAGAACTCAGGCTGTACGACTACATTCGATTCATTGCGAAACTCCCATTCATATTCAGTAGCTGGTCTGCCAGAACCAGTCCCTCCGGAAAATGTTGGCGTAGAAACATCACAATAATTATTCTGAAAGTAGACTTTCCTGTTGCCTGAACAATCAAACCAATAGTTAAAACATTCGTCACAATCATCACAAGGATCACTGTTCACCCCGCACTTCTGAAACTCATTTTCATAATAGCCCGCCACCCTTGCAAAGCATGCATTATTGGCAACCTGCTCACCGGTACCTTTGAGACATACGGGATCAAATTCCTGGGTACAAAGTACCTGAAAACCATTCTGCGTTGCCACGCAAACACCTCCTAAAAGAAAACCGTCTCCTGATTTATCCGAAAAAAAATCGTATCGGGAAGGAAATGTCTTTGCCCCTGTCGGTACATTCTTGAATCCACCGACTTTGTAATTGTTTCTAAATATTTCCAGGCGTCCGTCATTGTGGTAAAAGGCACTCATCGCAACCCATGTATTTTGACTATAGGGGAACGAACCGATCTTTGCCTTGCTGCTATTATATATATTTACAATGCTCGTCGAAGTAAATTCAAGGTAAAGAATATCATTGTTTGAATCATCCTTAATGGCAAGCTGCGCGCGCTGGTTTTGAAATAAATAGACACTAAAATTGAATCGGTAGTCTTTTGGTCCAAAATTTAATCTGAAATAATTATCTACCGGCTGTCCATTGTACGTAAAATCGGCATACTTCACCCAGCTTGATCCAATTTGACCCACTCCGACCTTGGCGGACACCGGGAAATATACCGATGAAGAGGGATACAGAAACCAATCACTGGTCAGCAAATCCTGCCCAACGCCGAGTAATTCATAATTTTCACATTGCACCGTAGACCAGTTTGCCGAGGGAAGATCGCAACTGTTCAAACAGTTTTTGAGAATTTGCGACGATGCATTCTGCAAAAAAAGCATGGCCGTTAGAAGATAATAGATTTGTTTCATTGCTTTACTTTAGGTTTAATAAAATTGACGCAACAAAAGTATTATCACGGCCAGCCGAAGTCAATATAACCTTAGTTATATACCCAAGGTGACTTTCGAAGAAAAGCCCGACAAAATCAAGCTAAATAATGAAATGAAATTCAGCAGTGTCGCATACTAAAACACGACATCACTCTAGTGAATAACATCAAGGATCTCTAAACTGTAAATAAAGAAATAAATCAATAGACTTATTCAAGATCCAAAGCGCGGCGCCAGATGCTGTCGGCCACATTATGCTTTGTCCAGTAATCTGTCATCAGCGATTTTCTAAGTTCCGCATGCGTCGTCAGCAGGTTTTCTCCGTCATTATAAGTTTCTGTCCATCCTATGATCTGAAATGGATAGGCCTTCTTATATCGGATCACGAGCTCGCGATTTTCTGATGGATAACGCACAGTATAATCCATGATGGAATCATTCAACGCGCGTTGCGATGCTTCTGCCTGCAGAAATTCCATTGGCCGATGCCGCAATCGCAAATAGAAAAAACCCGGCAGCAATTGCAAAGAACCGATTGGCAACTTCTGCGGGTTAATGCGAATCTGATTCCAAAGACCATCCTCTGACCAGCCAGCCTTTAATACTTTGCGTTGATCTCCTTCAGACTCAAAATAAGAAAATGAATTAATTTCAAATTGATCATTGCGATTGTTGAGCTGCGAAAAAACCTGTCCGCACCAATCCTGAACGCAACAGCTCACCTTCAGCGGAAATAAAGGCACCTTGTCCCCTATGGCACTAAAGGCACTCATCATCAGGGAATAAGTGTAAATCCCTGTATTAAATCTCTTCAGCATATTGAGCTTGAGCACCGGCTGACGATCTGCACCAGCGGCCATGGGATCATCAGTCTTAACCTGTTTGCGGGCATTGAAATCTTCTGATACAAAAATGCAAACTGCCTCACCCTGATGCAGCTGGCCATATCGCGCCTGTGTCAGACTGTAACTATTCACCTCTGCCTTGCCCTGATACCAGTAAGTGCCTTGCAGAGGGTTGTTCTCAGCCACATTGTCTTTCGAATTTTTTGAAGAATTGGCAGGTGTTGATGTGCTGCAACGCAGAACGGGTATAACAAGCGCTATCAGCAAAAGTCGATACATATAATCATGTTTGGTTTTACAAATATAATATAGAAAGAAATGAGTCAAATCAGAAATGGAAAAATCTACCCCGATATATATAACAAAATCGCTACAGTCTTGTAGCTAATAATCATTGAACGAATTTCGATTTGATGGCAAAAAGGCATTTTACAACCATAGGACAATTACCAACGACCAGTGGTCAGTGGTCAATTTTGAATAACTAATTGAATAAAATTGGACACAGCATTGATTGATCTTAAATCAAAATTATTATTGACAACCTAATCACTTCTGTATGGAATGTCATTGTATTATCATTGGGGTGTGACTCTATTTTTGTCATCATTTTTGCACCTGGCGCGCAAAAATGCCGCCAAAAATTTGTATTGTCCGTTACATTGCAACGGGCTGATGCCCATTGCTACAAAAATTACACCCCTTCGGGGTTATTGGCTGATGATAATGCGTTTTAAAAATTAAGAATCTTTCTCTTTATCACTGCTGTATAGAATGCTTTTTTAATATCATTGGGGTGTGAATTTATTTTTGTCATCATTTTTGATTGCTTCGCACAAAAATGCCGCCAAAAAATTGAATTGTACGTTACATCGCAACGGGCTATCGCCCGTTGCTACAAAAATTACACCCCTTCGGGGTTAGGTTTAATTGCACCCCGAAAATCCCTTATTGTCATCATTTTTGGATGCCCAAAAAAACGAAATATGATTTTATTTACAACGGGCTACAAAAATTACACCCCTTCGGGTTATTGGCTGATGATATAGAGAATTAAAAAATATATTAA
>JAIBCI010000053.1 GCA_019694255.1 Saprospiraceae bacterium | reverse complement strand
TCTGGATCGCAGATACGTTCAGGTTGTTAGGTCCAACGGTAGAAATCACACGCTGAATCTGTCCCTGTCCGCATTCTCTCAGGTCATTGACTGTGATCGTAGGTGTAGCACCGCAGGCACCAATCACGTATCCGTCAAATCCCCATACCAGTTCATATTTGTTATCCCAGTGTGCGGTATCAAAATACTGAGTATAGTACTCACAAGCCTGATTTGGAGCTGGCTTAGGCACCGTATTGGTTGGTACATATCCTGGGTACCCTGTTCTTACGTTTCTTTCACAGAATTTATGACAAACCAGGTCTTGCGTCACGACTTTCTTTCTGGCAGTCAGATCAGTAACGACGCGACCGAAAGTAGCATCATTAGGATCATTAACTTTTGTAATATCAAACCAGAACCAACAGCTCACCACAATATTTGGTGGTGCTACAACAGTCGGAACTGCTTTGTTCTGTACCTGTACTTCAACCATACAGTCTGAGAATCTACCGTTGAGCACGCTTGTGGTTGAGGTCATTCTTGTTGGAGTGACCGGACCGGCACCTGGATCAACATCGAATACTCTCAATACAACCATGACGCTCTGACCGATGTCAGCACAGCAGAAGTATGTGCAATCATCGAAGTAAACCTGATTACCTGCGAGGATAGCGTTATCATCACCGTTAATACCGTTACAAGCAACGGTATTGTTGGCATTAGAACCGTTGTTCGTACCCAGCAATTCAGCCATTCTGATCACTTTAAACCATACGTGAGGCTGACAGTTGTCATAAGAACCTTCATCGAAGGACTCAGCACAAACTTTAGCCACATTCTCACCTGGAGACTGGTTACCATTGATACTTACGACTGTACTAGTTCTACATACTGCCTGAGGCGGTACGCGGTCAACTACGTTAAGAATCACTTTTTTCTTGGTGATATTGCCGCAACAGTCCGTCGCAATAATATAGCCTGTTTGAATTCCTTCCGGCATTCCAACGACCACATATCCTGCTGACTCGTTGCCGAGTATGGTTCCCTGTTCGACTTGAACAGAATAATGTATTTCATTAGAACAGTTGTCAATCAACCAGGCTGGTGGAACTTCCCATCTGCCGCTGCAGGAGTATGACTCCATGTTAACACGTGCGCTATCAGGATAAAGAACCTGTGGTCCTTCGGCATCAGCTACTTTGATAACCTGGCTGTGACCTCCAATGGTGGAAGTACACCAGTCCATCACCGTCCATCTTCTTAATACTTTAAAACATCCTACGGGTCCTGCATTACAGCCTTCAGTGGCCAGGTTAATTACAACATCCTGAAAGAAGACATTGAAATTCCAGCAATCTGCAGCAGGACGACCAGTTCCGAGCCATTCAACATGCGTTGTGGGGCCCCAGCATAACGGATTCGTTGCAGACCATTGACGATGCTGCGGATAATATACAGGATCTGGATTTGGATGCCCGTTGTATGGGCTCTTTGGATTGTCTATACAATTCCATCCAAGTACTCTTGGCAATCTCCTGTTTGGATAAATATTAGGTTGATTAGGATTAGCATACCAGAATGCTGAATCAAGCAAATATCCATCCACGCATTCCGGAAAATCAGCCATATGGGGTGTAACATCCTTATTGGGGTCGATTTTTTGATTGCAGGCTAACATTGGTAATTCAATGTTATCGTAGTTGGCTGGCACACTGACATCAAAAATATCACCTAATGAGACGGTAATACTCTGCACGCAATTTGAGCGATTGCCTGAGCCATCTACTGCTGTCCAGGTTCTTTGAATCAGATAAGCATATCCTGCAGCGCAGGTCCCTTTCGTGCTGTTATCGCGATAGGTCAGGCTCGCACTGCTGCAGTTTTCTGTTACCCTTGGAGTTCCAGTCACTGAAGGCGTTATTCCTGCACCACATGAAACAGTAATGGCTGGTGGACAAACAAGACTTGGAGGAAGCTTGTCTTCCACCGTAGCATGCGACCAGCAAGAGTTTCCTGTAGCCGGATCAATTACTGTTATTTTGAATTCTTTGCCAATATCCTGGCTGCCGAGCTGAACACCTGGGACATTCGGTTGGCGATCAATTAATCCTCCGCTACCTACGGTTGACCAGAGCCTTGCTTCAATACGATAATTATCAAAACACTTATAGGGTCCACCCGTCAAAAACATATCCGCTTTAAGCGTTACAGCGCAGTTGAGATCAAGGCTGATCTGCACATCATCGTTGCATGCCAGTGCATTGGTTGGATTAGCATAAGCATTAACACACACATTGAATTCACAGGTCGTGATGTTACCTGCTACATCGGTTGCCCTATAGCATAATTTGGTACATCCAATGGGGAAAAAACATCCAGGCCCATAGGGTTGGCCACAGTACTGTACAACGGGTATCATTGATTCTCCCAGCGTATACTCAAGGTCACCGTTGAACATTCTAACTGAGAAGAAACCTGATGGGTTGAATACTCCGTTGGCAACTGGACCAAATTGCGCACGGCCTTGCCCGAGAATCATCTTGAGATTAGCATCTCCCTGCGGCACAGTGCTGCAAGGGGCTACACCATTGACATAATAAAGTGAAGCTCCATTCATAGCATAGATGGCAAATCCTCTGATCTCATTCGGCTGAAGGATCAGCTTCGGTGCAATAGTAGTATCAGAAATTACACCTAAGCAAGTTGCTCTAGATGTTATAGTCTGACTAGCCATTCCCATCCTTTCCAGAAGACGGGTCTGAGGGGGAAGGCATGCCGTTTGTCCGACCTTTGCGGAGTCACCAGATATTAAAGTCCATGCTGCAGGGTTATTCAGAATCGGGAAGAAACTTCCTGGTGCAGTACTTGCATATATTCTATACATATTACCTGAAGCTGTAAATGGCATAAACCAGGCTGCCGTTACAGCCATAACTCTACTGGAAGTATTCTGAATATCAAATAACAAACCTGTATTAAAACCTGCTGTTCCATTAAGACAATTATTAGCACCCAGTGTACATCCTACGGACCTTACTGAAGCTCCGGTAAATGAAGCGGCCGGACAATTATCCATTGCCATAAACTGCGGCGCATCCCATGACACTTCACATTCACCTGGGCCCGCATTGAGGCTCACCAGATTGCCTTTGGGACATGATGGCACTAGCGTAGGTGGTTCGAGATCCTGTACATTAACAACCGTTGAAGCCGTGTCAGTTACACAACCAACAACACTGATCCAGTATATTCTATAACTTCCGGCACCCGGTAGTACTACACCATTGGGCCCGCATACCGTATAGCCAGCCAATGTTGAAGGCCTGCTGTTGAATGAATAGCGGTAACTGATAGGCACCGTCGGAACAGGGCAGGTTGTGCCTACTGCAGAGATACAGGGTAATCCTCCAAGTGGCGTGCAGGTTCCTGGGGCCAATGGAGAATTGATAGGCGTATTATTAGTTACAATGTCCGCGAAGGGTTCAAATGTCAGTGACCAGTTTAACATGACTCCAGCATCTGCTCCGACATCATCAATTATTAAAAGTGACCAAGTACCGTTGGCGACAGTAAATCCACTCAGAGATGTCACGTTCGGTTGAACAGTTGTTCCGCACACAGTAGCTGTCAGTGAACCTTCAGCAAGGAAGATACCCGTAAAGGGTGCGGCCCCGGCTGTTATATTAGTGGTTGCAGTATCGCAAAATCTTGTATTCGTAAAGTTATCGTTACCTGCTCCGTTGTCAGTGGATAGTTCGAGAATCTGCCCGGTAGGGCTCACCAGAAACATATCGATATCAGAATCGAAAGTATGCGTGAAATTAACGGTGATGCCGGATAATCTCAGACATGCAGTGCTTGTCAAACCACTGACCGTACAATTAAATATTGTTCCTCCGGTGGTCTGGGGAGCAACAGTACAACCTCCCGTTCCAGTCGAAGGAATCGCTGAGTTGCCGGCGGTATTAACAGTTGATCCATTAAAAGTTTGGGCGTTCATCTGGACGCTTCCTGCCAGATATGCGAGGAAGAAAACCGTCCATAAGGATTTAAATATCATTTTCATGAGATGAGTTTTGAAGTGGTGGAATCAGGAAAATTATTTTTTAACCAGATTGATGAGGTCCACGAAGCTAGTCGACCACATTTTGTTTCTTAATCTGAATAAGGCTTCGCTGTCTGTTTGTGCACCATTCACTGCAATTTCCATATAAAGAAAGGCGGAGTTCAATGCATATTCTGTGGTGGGGGGGATCCCTGTTTTTTCCTCCAGAATTTCTGAAGCCTTGTTGTAAAGCGAAATTTTCCTTTCTAGCTCTAACGTTGGGTTCGTTTTATACAAGGAATAAAGCTCATTCAGTTCAGAATTGATCAAAATCTTAGCCTCAGCATTGCTTTTTAGTGCTGGCAGATTGGATTGTGAAAGAAGATTCGAGCTGAAATTGCTCAAAATCAAGGTAAGCGAAATTAATAACAATTTCATGGTTGAGTTTGGTTTATTATATTCAAAATACACGTCGTACCCAAGATCAACTCTCAATGAAATGATCCAGGATACTTTCCTTTTGCGCAATCCTTATTATAACTCTTTCCGGAGATGCTTCGTCTTCAGAAGTAAAGTTGTATTCTGGTTTAACGCGTGCCTGAGTTTAAAGTCAGGTCAAGAGGCAAATTTAATTTGTTAAGAGAAAATACCGATGAGGAGACATTAATAAAAGTTAAATATTAATATATTTAACATATAAACTACTGTAAATAAATATTTTAAAAATTAAAATATTTTAATTTGATCAATGTTTTCCAGAAAACCACCAAATAATTGTTGGTTTTACGCGACAGGTTCAGCAGCAATTATTTCGGCAGTTGCCTTTGGCCTGTATTTATCGAAGTTATTATTGAATCTTCTGGCAAGTTCACGGGCTTTCTGATCATACAGTCCGGTATCCGCCCAGGTATTTCTTGGATTCAACACATGATCGGGCACATTGCTACATCCCGTTGGATATTTGAGGCCGAAGACTTCATGGGTGGCATACTCGGCATGATCAAGTTCGCCGGAGAGTGCTGCGGACAACATCGCCCGCGTATAAGTTAGCTTCATCCTTTGACCGATACCATAGGGACCTCCTGTCCATCCGGTATTTACCAGCCAGATCGAAGGATTATACTTTCTGATTCTTTCACCCAGCAGGGTGGCGTACTCAGTCGGGTGTAGTGGTAGAAACGGCGCTCCGAAACAGGCAGAAAATGTGGCCTTGGGCTCTGTAACCCCTGCTTCAGTTCCTGCAACCTTGGCAGTGTAACCTGATATAAAATGATACATCGCTTGTGCAGGGTCCAGTTTGCTGATCGGAGGAAGAATTCCGTAAGCATCACAGGTCAGGAAAAAAATGTTTTTTGGCGCCGGGCCAAAGGATGGTTTCTGAATATGAGAGATGTGGTGAATTGGATAGGAAACCCGGGTGTTTTCAGTGATCTCCTTGCAAGAAAAATCCGGAGTCTGCGTACCGGGAATGAATACAATATTCTCAAGAATAGCGCCGGGACGGATCGCTTTATAAATATCCGGTTCTTTTTCCTCAGTGAGATCAATGCATTTGGCATAGCAGCCACCTTCAAAATTAAAAACGCCTTCGTCGCTCCAGCCATGCTCATCATCACCAATCAGATAGCGGTCCGGGTCGGCCGAAAGTGTGGTTTTACCTGTACCGCTCAAGCCAAAGAAAATACTTGTGTCTCCTGCCTTGCCGACATTTGCAGAGCAATGCATCGGCAGCACATGATGATTTACCGGCAATACAAAATTGAGAATCGTAAAAATTGATTTTTTAATCTCCCCGGTATAGGCAGATCCGCCAATCAGTATCCTCCGGTTTTTGAAGTCGATGATACTGAAATTATGTTGTCTCGTACCGTCTTCGGCCGCATCAGCGTGGAAGCCGGGGGCACAGTATATCACCCAGTCGGCAACAAACGAACTCAATTCATCGCCCTGGGGTCTGATGAACATATTGGACGCAAATTGTGCAGACCAGGGCAATTCCGTAATTGCTCTGACACCAATCCGGTATTTGGGATGGGCGCAGGCAAAATTGTCCTGTACATAGACCGTATCCTGTGAATTAAGATATTGTTGAACCTTTGCTAGAAGCTTCTCAAATCGCTCTTGCGAAAACGCTTGATTGAATTTGTTCCAATCAACGCGCTGGTGTGTAACCTCATTGTCAACCGTAAATTTATCATCCGGAGAGCGACCGGTAAATTCGCCGGTCCTGATACACAATGCGCCCTGATCCGATAGCACACCCAAACCTTTAGCAAGGCTCTCCTGTATTAGTTCATCAGGACTGAGATTGGCTTTGACATGCGTACTGTTTAAAATACCTTGTTGATAAAGGTCTTCCGAGTTTGAAATTTTGCCTGTAATTGACATATTTTTAAAATGGCGATCAGGGACAAAGGTAGTCCAAATCCTTTCTTCAAATTTTTATTCTTATCCTACATTTTGCTTAATAAATTGTAAAAATTTCCGTTGGAATGTTCTTGGCAAGGCGCAATAAAATTTTGATAACATAAGTTGATTTGTGGGACCGGACAAAAGCTCATAACATCTTGTTAATATCTTGGCTTGTCCTGTGGATCGCCCTTCAAATAAAGTAGCTTTGCCAATGGAATTATTACGCCTTAAGTACGTTCTAATTTTCTTTCATGGACATATTAAAAGAAGCTTTTAAATTAAAATTTGCGGCCAAGACAGAGGAATTAAAAGACCTCATTAAAGCCAACTTCAACGTCGTCATCGATAAGGTCAAAGTGGAACAACTTCACGGTGGCATGAGAGGCATTAAGCTGATGCTATGGGACACATCCTCGCTGGATCCGGTAGAAGGGATACGCTTTCGTGGCTACAGTATTCCGGAACTGCGGGAAAAATTGCCAAGAATCAATGGCGCCCGAGAACCGATGCCGGAAGGACTTTTCTGGCTGATGCTGACGGGTGATTTACCAACAGAAGAACAGGTCGCCTGGGTATCCCGGGATTGGCAGGATCGCTCCACCGTTAATCCATCCGTATTCAGGGTTCTTGATTCGCTGGAGAACAATATCCACCCAATGACGCAATTTTCTATCGGAATTATGGCTATGCAATCGGATAGCCTTTTCGCCAGAAAATACGATGAAGGAATGCCCAAATCCAAATACTGGGAATACATGTATGAGGATTCTGTCAATCTGATCGCCAGGCTTCCGAGAATCGCAGCGTACATCTACAGAAAAAATTTTCACAACAACCAGCATATTGCACCGGATCCGAACCTTGACTGGAGCGCCAACTTTGGACACATGATGGGCAATCGTCAGCCGGATTTTATGGACCTGATGAGGTTATACATGACGATTCATGCAGATCATGAGGGTGGCAATGCTTCTGCGCATACTGTTCACCTGATTGGGTCAACTTTGAGTGATGCTTATCTTTCGCTTTCGGGAGGAATCAACGCCCTAGCCGGACCATTGCATGGACTGGCCAACCAGGAGGTCATGGACTGGATCGCAGAAATGGTTGTTGACCTGGGTACGAATAGACCAACCAGAGAACAAATTCAGGATTATGTCAAAAAAACGCTGTCCGAGGGAAAGATTGTCCCCGGCTACGGTCACGCAGTGCTGCGCGCACCGGATCCGCGTTTTCTGGCACAGAAGGAATTTGCTCAAAAGTACTGTGCCGATGATGCGTTGGTCAATATCGTCTGGAATGTTTTTGAGGTTGTCCCGCCAATTCTTGAGGATTTGGGCAAAGTCAAAAATCCATGGCCCAATGTGGATGCACATTCAGGGGCATTGCTTGAACATTATGGTATCAATGAACATAATTTCTATACGGTTCTTTTCGGCGTTTCGAGAGCCATGGGGGTTCTCGCACAACTGTGCTGGGACCGCGCTTACGGGCTTCCGCTTGAAAGACCAAAATCTCTGACCACAGAAGAGCTAAAAGAAATTATCTTGCAGGCCGCTAACGTTTAAAAAATTACAAAAATGCAGTTTCCTGAAAATCTTCGCTATACCAAGGAACATGAATGGATCAGGGTAGAAGGTAATGTCGCTTACGTCGGCATAACGGATTTCGCCCAATCTGAGCTGGGAGATATTGTTTATGTCGAGGTCGACACGGTGGGTGATGAGGTGTCACACGATGATATCTTCGGCACCATTGAAGCCGTCAAAACAACCAGTGATCTGTTTATGCCTGTGAATGCCAAAGTATTGGAATTTAACCCCGCTTTGGATGAAAAACAAGGTAATAACCCAACACTTGTCAATACTGATCCTTACGGAGAGGGCTGGATTATAAAAATAGAATTGGGAGAGAACGCGGATCTCTCATCCCTCCTGGATGCGGCTGCCTATACCGCAATGGTAGGCTAATGCCGTTGAATCGATCTGAAACCTTTCAGGTACTGTTTCAATGGTCTGAATCAAGGTGTGATCAACCGCATTGCTGATGAAATCGGTCAATCGGGAAATAAAACTTTGGAGAGCGCTGGGCTTTCTGGATGTACTCACCATTAATGTGCTTTCGTTGATTTCGGCCGGCAATCTGAATCGGCTCATTCCACTGCAATTCAGCTACATCGATAAATTGGGTCATATCCTGTTTTACGGATTTGCATCATTTTGTTTTTGCAAAATGGCCATACTAAAATCAAATAATTCTAGTTATGCAATAAAACGGATTGTCGCGGGACTTTTGTTAATGGGCGCAATCCTTGAAATAATACAGTATCTGAGCCGGATGGGAAGACAGTTTGACATTTGGGATCTTGTGGCCAACGGACTTGGCATTTTTGCCGGTTGGGCACTATCAATTCTGTTGACTTCGAAGTCCGGAACCACAAATGGAGGACAGAATGTTTTTTAAACAGGAAAACTGGCTTTCAGAAAGGGTCTGGCTTGAAGAAGTTTTCAGGTCTCGTAATAAAAAGTACGGTGCTTACGAACTCAGAAGCATTGGATCCAGGAAGGCTACTTTGGCCTTGTTTATTTCGATCATGAGCTTCCTGGTAATTCTCTTCTCCAGCATGATTCGTCTATGGTACGACCAAATATATGAGAATGTAGCGATGGATCAGCTGGTAGTGCATGAAGTAACATTAAATGAACCGCCAGCTGGAAATCAAGGCAGCTTGCCATCTGTATTAAAAAAAACTCCAAAACCAACGCCTGAACAGCCATCAAAGCCAAGTGAGAAAATTCCCGTCAAACCCCGAATAACTGAAGAAGAAAATAGTCAACCGAAAGATAAAGACTCAAGTTCACCTTCAAATGATACTCAGAACCAGCCAGATTCCGGAGCCAATCAGGGTTCCTCCGAAGGGTCTACGTCATCTTCCGGAGATTCGGGTTCTGGCAACGCAGTGTATAGTCGCGTCAGCCGGATGCCTGTGTTTGCGGGATGCGATGAATTGGGCGGAAGTCCTGCAGAAATAAAAAAATGCTCCGAACAGCGCCTGCTGGGTTTCTTAAAAAGCAATCTGCGTTATCCCTCACAGGCTATCAAAAATAAAACCGAAGGGATCGTGGTGGTCCAATTTATTGTCGAGAAAGACGGATCCGTCTCAAATATTCAAATCCTCAAAGATATCGGAGATGGTTGCGGTGCCGAGACAATTCGCGTACTGGAGTTAATCAACACAATGAAATTATACTGGACACCAGGTATGCAGGGAAGCTCGGGAGTTCGGGTCCAGTATACACTTCCTGTGGAATTTCAAGGGAGTTAATATTTTTACTCAACCAACCAAAGCGCTTATGGTTAATCAAAAGATGAAATACAGTTTGTTCTTTGCAGTGTTCATGTTGAGTTTTTTACTCAGTGCCCAGGATGCCAGACTCGCTACACAATACTATACGGATGGTGAATTCGAAAAGGCCTTGGTCATGTTTCAGCAACTCTACCAGAAGAACCCTGGCAATGAATATTATTTTAAGTTTTATTTAAATTGTCTTCAGTCCCTGAATAAGAATGATGAGGCGGAAGAACTTCTGAAGAAAGAAATACAGAACCGACCGAAAGATTGTCAGCTACACATTCTTTACGCGAATTTGCTGAATAAACGAAATCAAACGGATAAAGCTGAAAAGCAATTTAAACTCGCAATCGAAAAACTTCCTCCGGATGTTATCGTTGTCCACAATGTAGCCAACAGCTTGATTGAACTTTCACGCTTTGATCAGGCCATTGAAGTCTATGAGAAAGGTGAACGAACACTCAAGGGAATCGCTCATTTCAATTATCAGCTGGCGGATCTCTATCGCAGAAAAGGTGATGTTGACAAGATGCTGTCGTATTATCTCGAAGCACTGGAAGACAGAAGTCTCAATCAGCTAAGTCTACAGAATTTATTGCAGGCATATCTTCCCAAAGAAAAAATGACTGATTTGCAATCGGCACTTTTTACAAGAATTGAAAAAAAACCGGATGATGTCGGACTTGCTGAATTGTTGCAATGGTCTTACATTCAGAATAAAGATTTTACCGGTGCACTGAGACAGGCCAAGGCCCTGGACAAAAGAATGAACGAGAACGGTTCGAGGCCAATGTACATTGGCAATATCTGCACGAACGAAAGAGAATATAAAACAGCAATAGAAGCTTTCAATTATGTAAAAACGCTCGGCCCGTCTGGTCCCTATTATATGGAAGCGTTGCGTCAGACCTTATTCTGCCGAAGAAAAATTATTGTTGAAAACAAGAATTATTCAGTTCAGGACCTCATAGACCTTGAAAAAGATTATGATCAGTTTAAAAACGAGTTTAGCCAAAATCGTTACGCCGCAGACATTCTGATAGAATATGCAGAGCTGGAAGCCAGATACCTCAACAATATTGGTAAAGCGATCGATATTCTCAAGGCGGTAATTCAAAATCCTGTTGTAGATCAAAGGACCAAAGCCAGGGCAAAGCTGGACCTTGGTGACTACTATCTGATCTCCGGCGAACGATGGGAATCAACGTTGCTTTATTCCCAGGTGGACAAGGATTTTCTTGAGGATGAAATCGGTGAACTGGCACGTTATAAAAACGCCCGCCTGTCTTATTTCGCAGGAGATTTCAACTGGGCACAGGAACAATTTGATATTCTCAAACAGGCAACATCTCGTCTGATCAGCAATGACGCGATCGACATGTCAGTTTTTATTCTTGACAATATCAACCAGGACACACTGGGTTTGGCATTATCACAGTATTCCAAAGCAGAGCTCAAAGTATTTCAGAATCAGTATCAGGAAGCACTACAACTTCTGGACAGCATCCTGGTGCAATATCCAAAAAACAGTCTTGAAGATGATGTCTTTTATCTTCAGGCTAAGATTTATAATCATCTTCAGTTAAGAGATTCAGCCATATCAAGATATAACCTGATATTAAAGGATCACAAAGAGGAGATCAGAGCCGATAATGCACTCTATGAAATGGCGCAGATTTATGACTTTCAATTATCTGAAAAGACGAAGGCAATGGAACTCTATGAAAAGCTCTTCACTGAATTCAGCGGAAGCACCCTGGCAGTTGAAGCAAGGCAACGATTCAGAAAACTAAGAGGAGATACCGTTCAGTAATCTTTTACTTCAAATTTTATTTTTTTCTACAAGCAACAGTCAATCCACATGAAACTGTAAGCGATAAATCTTTATGTTTGCTTCGAATTGATGAATGACATTCAAAATTTTCGCCGATGAAGACTAAAGAAGAAATTGTCAACAATTGGCTGCCACGTTACACCGGAAAACCGCTGAAAGACTTTGGTGAGTATATCATACTCGTCAATTTCAACCTGTATTTGGAACTTTTTGCCAAATGGCACAAGGTCAAGATCCTGGGCAAGGACCGCGCCATGCCTAACGCTACCGCCAATAATATCACGATTATCAACTTCGGCATGGGTAGTCCCAACGCCGGCACCATCATTGATCTGCTGACTGCAATAAAACCCAAAGCGGTGCTGTTCTTGGGCAAGTGCGGCGGACTCAAGACACGGAAAAACAATGTCGGTGACTTGATCCTCCCGATCGCAGCAATCAGGGGAGAAGGTACTTCCAATGACTATCTGCCTCCTGAAGTTCCAGCACTTCCGGCTTTCGCACTCCAGAAAGCCATCTCAACAACGATCCGTGAACACCAGCATGATTACTGGACTGGCAGTGTATATACCACCAATAAGCGTGTCTGGGAACATCGCAAGGATTTCAAACAATACCTTACAGAACTTCGGGCGATCGCCATTGATATGGAAACAGCCACAATTTTCATTGCTGCTTTCAAAAACAGGATTCCCGCCGGGGCGCTCTTACTGGTGTCCGATATGCCCATGGTACCGGAAGGCGTCAAAACAGAGGAAAGTGATAAAAAAGTGACTCAGGACTTCCTGAATGAGCATCTTAAAATAGGTATAGAATCACTCAAAAAGCTGGATAATAATGCGACAACGATCAAACACCTTCGGTTTTAAGCTGACCCGGTGTTAACGCTTATTACAAAATATTCTGTGGAAGGTGTTGCATTGGATTGTTGCTACAGAATTATTATTGCTTATTTGGAATAATATAGATTATTATTTCACACAGTTAAAATTATCGGAATTATTACTCTTCTATTTTAAATTTTTTTTAACACAGCTGGTCAAATCAATTGCCTTGTGTGCGCGTTAATCTTCTCAAATGGGATTTTAATTAATTATTTGGTTTAAAGGTTTGGCTTCGTTTTAATGGGATTAAATCCCTAAGGGATTAGGAAAGTCATCTCGCGCCTGCGAGATGGCTTTTTTTATTGGTCAGAATTCCTCCTTGGCGATTTCAACATATTAATTTGGAATTCTGAAAATCCTCACGAACGCCCCCAATAATTTCCGATTCACACTGCTTGTATAAAAAATCAAATTTTAATATTGATACGCGCATGATATGATTCAAATTGGAGTTCCTCATGGCAAAAGCAACTAATCATTTCTCCAAAAGTATTAACGATACGATATGATTTCCTTAATTCAGCTATAATAATCATATTCAGGAATTGATAGTCTCATGTATAAATTAGTATATCATGAAAAACTTTCTTTTTTCTTTTCTGCTCCTTTTCACATTTCAAAGGACTTTAGAAGCCCAACATCAAATTGGAATTGAAACAGGCCCTTCATTCAGTAACATGAATATTCAGGGTGATGCTGACCTACTGGGAACACCACAGACATTTACCGGTGTTCGCACAGGTCTGAGTTATCAGTATAATCTAAATCATTTGTTCAGTATTCAATCTGGTCTTTACTACAATATGACCGGATTCAAGATTATTCGCGGAATTGATATTGACCTCTTCAATATCCCTGTTCCGGCGAATGTCAGGGCCGTCACGCGCTTACATTTTCTTGAACTTCCATTGTTACTTCGTGCCGAATTCGGAAATGATCAGGTAACAGCATTCATACATGCTGGCCCACAGATATCTTACGCGATGGATGGCGATCTTTTGTTGCGTACAAGATTATTAGTTGATTTTAACTTAGGCAATTACGATATCAACATGAGCAATAGCAATTTTCGTCAATACGAAATGGGTGGTGTGGTTGGCGCAGGACTTAATGCAAAACTGAATGACAGATTTTATTTTAAGGCTGGCGTAGATTACATGCATGGACTGACCGATCTCACCAAAGAGCCGGTGATTAACCTCTCAACGACGCGTTACAGTGTCAACACCAACATTGGCTTGAGTTACAGGTTTTAAAATTCTTTCAATTTTTGATTTATTCTGGTGGAGCTGACCGGGTTCGGCTCCACTTTGATTTAACAAATTCAAACTGCATAGAGAGGAACATTGACCTCCACTCCGGTTCTTAGTATTCTTAGGACAAATATCGAATTTCGATTTGAAGATGAATGGGCGGTAACTACCTTACGAATAATCTTTCGTGGACTTTGGTATTACATTCAACAACATGTAAAAACTGTTCATTCAGTTTTGATTGTCATTTTTTACACTTTGTTCCAGGAATAATTTTACAAGACCCAATCAAACCAATTTTCAAAATTAATGGTACTGTATTTGTCACCATATTCCTTAGACCAGGCTACTGGTACTTTTCTTTTCTTGTTAGAATACTTTATTTCAAAAGCTTCTAAAATTCCATTTTGTTCTTCTACATAATCAATTTCTGAACCATTGTAGGTCCGCCAAAAATATCTTTTTTTATGAACTCTTTCATATTCAAGTTTTTTCATTCTTTCTGCAATCACAAAATTTTCCCACATCATCCCAAGGTCTGTCCTGGAATCGGGCCCGGTGAAATTATTGATAATTGCATTTCGAATTCCTAAATCGTAAAAATAGAATTTATCGCTCTTAGAGATTTCTTTTACTTTATTGCGACTAAATGCAGACAATCTAAATATTACAAAAGATTTTTCCAGCAAATCGATGTAATTCTCAACCGTTTCATGTGATATATTTAAAGCATTGGCCAGCTTATTGATTGAAAGAATTGACCCTATCTGAAGGGCAAGGAGTTGTGTTAATTTTACAATTTTATCATTATATTTGATATTTGTCAACTGAAAAATATCTTTATACAAATATGAAGATCCCAGATGCAGTAAATGATCGATTTTATCTGATTTATTTGGCGTTGTATAAATTTCAGGATAAAGTCCAAATATCAAAAATTCGTTTATTCTTTCTTTAAGTTGAAAACCCGAGTTGAATTCTTTCAATTCCTTCAACCATAACGGAAATAGAAAAAAGTTCTTGACCCTGCCAGTTAATGGCTCTTGAATCTTATTGGCAATTTCAAATGAAGAAGAACCAGTGACGATAATCTTTAAATTGGGTTTCGCATCATGAAGAATTTTCAAATTTATTCCAACATTCTGAATTTGCTGAGCCTCATCTATGAATATGGTCTCATGATCTTCTATGAGATTCATCATCGTTGCCAAATTCTGTGAAGAAAACACACTGTTGAATCTTATATCTTCAGCATTTACGATAAGCACTTTGTCTCTTCCTTCCAAAAGCATTTTTGCCAATTGCGTCTTACCCACCTGTCGCGGGCCATAAATGGCGATTACTTTAGGGTTTAGTTGGTCGAGCTCCCTTTTTATATTGTTGTATAAGTATCTACTTATCAAAAACTTATATTAAGATATTGGTTGTAAACAACAAAAATATGTGATTTTGAACTGTAAATTCTAAAAATTTGTACTATTTTTTAAATTTAACTATAAATTTTAGTACTAATTTTTAAGATTACCTCTGAATTTTAGTAATAATTTTTAAGATTTGGTATTGGGGCGAATAAATTAGCATTTTAATTTGCCCTGTATTAAATCAGGATTTTGCCTCTGACATCCATTTGAGGAGTAATCGTATCCAGTGCCACCGGAACAAGCTGGTTAATCATCTTTTCATCGGTCCCGGAAATCTGTACCCGAACATAATTTTCCGTAAATCCGGAGTAAACTCCGTCCTTTTCCCTGGCTTCAATAAGGACTTTACCAACCTGTCCAAGGTTCTTTCGGTAGAAATGGTGCTTTTTCTTGATGGACAACTGGCGCAATGCCTGGCTGCGGTGTGCTCTGATTTGCTCTGGAACGGAATGATTCATGACCGCCGCAGGGGTATCTGATCTTTCAGAATACGAAAAAACGTGCAGGTAACTGACATCGAGTTTTTCAAGAAAAGAAAATGTGTTCGCAAAATGCTTATCATTTTCTCCCGGGAAACCAACAATGACATCGACCCCTATGCAAGCATTCGGCATGATTCGTTTGATTATATCCACCCGATCTGCAAATAATTCACGCTTGTATCGTCTTTTCATGGCAGACAATATCTCATTATCGCCTGATTGCAAGGGCATATGAAAATGCGGCATAAAATGCCTGGAAGCAGCGACAAACTGAATGATCTCTTCGGTGCACAGGTTCGGTTCAATGGATGAAATTCTGAATCTGAAATCGCCATCCAAAGTGTCCAGTTCTCTGATGAGGTCAATGAATAATTCTTCTTTCTTTGGCCTGAGACCTTCAATCACTTCGGTGCCATTGCCAAAATCACCAATATTAACTCCGGTTAATACAATCTCCCTGGCGCCCTGTTCAATAATTTGTTTTGCCAGATCTTTGATTTGAGCGATGGTTCCGCTTCTGGAGCGTCCTCTCGCCTTAGGGATGGTACAAAAGCTGCACTTGTAATCACAGCCATCCTGCACTTTGAGAAAGGCCCGTGTTCTTCCTTCTTTGGAATAAGAAGGCTCAAATTGTTTCACTTCATTTATCGGACTGGAGATCACTCTGGAGTGAAAACTTTGCAAATCCAATTCCTGAATATGTTCCAGAATATTAAATTTTTCTGAAGCGCCCAGCACGAGATTGACACCGGAAATATTAGAAATTTCTTCGGGCTTCAACTGAGCGTAACAACCAATTACAATCACCTTTGAATCCGGATTATTTCGCTTCGCTGCGCTGATTACTTTTCTGCACTTTCTATCCGCCTGATCCGTAACAGAACAAGTATTGATGACATATATATCCGCAGGTTCTTCGAAATCCACTTCGTGATAACCTGCACTTCGGAAACTTGAATTTATGGATGAAGTCTCAGAAAAATTGAGCTTGCAGCCAAGGGTATGAAAAGCGACCGTTCTGGAGGTAGACATGGCGCAAAAGTAATTATAAGATCTCCTTATAAGGGAGAATAAATCACTACTTATTAATGATTAATTTTGTAGATCCCATTATTTTTCCTTCATCTTCGACACTAACAATATAAAGTCCATTCTTGAATTCGGAAAGATCAACCATATTAGAACCCTGATAAACTCTCTGGTTTAATATCTTCTCTCCAATGAAGTTATAAATACTTGCATTCATTCTAATTGGGTTATTATGATTGATATTCACAACGGTTACACCACTTGAAGGATTTGGAAAAACTTCCCAATTCATTATTGAAGTAAAATCTTGGTTATTTGTAATATTTAAATTGATCGTTCTGCATAAGGTATCCGCCCCATTTTCATTTCGGACAATTAAACATACTCTATATATTCCTTTCTGATTATAACAATGTTCAGTTGTTTGTTTATTTGATTTGGTTCCATCACCAAATTCCCATTGCCATTCTTTCACATCATACATGCTTAAATCGGTGAAATGGATACAAAACGGATCGACTGAGTCTTGCTGATAGCGCCACCAACACCAAGGAATATTATCAATTCCCAGACTATCGCATATGCTATTATCAATCGGTCCTAATCTGTAATGTGGATGCATGGGAATTGTTTGTATTACTGCTTTCAAATAATTCGCCCTGGGCACAAATTCTACATCATCTTCTGAATCGGGATTATTGATAATATGAAGATACCTGCTCTGGATAAAGTCAGAATTCATATACATCCTATGATCCGGGCCCAATTGTAGTGATCCAAAGTTGGTCCTTCCGTATTGATTATTAAATAAATATCCCGGCTTACCATCATATTCTGCAATGACTTGTCGATTCTGTAAGTTACCATCTACAATCTCATATCGATATAAATAATGCCAAGTACTCAAGTATAAAAATTTATTATTTGCAGAAAAGGAGCACCCGACTGTAAAGCTCTCAATACTATCCAGATACTCAACCTGTCGATTATATAATAAGCCTTCGCATCTGTCAAACTGGTAAAACTCAACACGTCCTCTATCTTCAATCAAACCTCCTACTTTTGATGTAATTACATAAAATTGGCCATCTGATGAAAAATTTGCAAAACCACTATTTCCAAAATCATTAAACTTATTTACATACTGCTTAAATATTCTGGATACGCTGTCTTTGCTAAGTAGTATGGTATAGATCTCAGGTCTATTGAATCTACCGGTTAGTATCCACCAATCTCTTCCATTAGCATGTCTGCATGCTGTCAATCTTCCAAGATCTATACTGTCCTGAATAATATTAATCTTCGGACTTACTATTGAACTATCTGCTATAACATCATACTGAATCCGATGATAACTCAGATCCTCAAAATAGAAGCCAACCACTTCCGTATCTCCTATCGGCTTCCAATTTCCTGTGAAAATCAGGTAATCCTTACTATTGGTTGATGGAAGAAAAAAAGTAGATTGTGGGTCGCGGCCGCAACTATTCTTTGTTCCACAGATTTGTTGATAACCTCTAACAGGTCGGTGTCGATGATCTTCCAGATAATTCCCCGTATAATTATATCTTATTATACCGTTCTGATCACAAATCTGAGAACCGTAATTATACTGGAAGGCAAAATTCGAGGAATAAGTAAATCTTGGATTGCCATCCTCCGAATTAAAGTCTAATACTAAACTACCTAACAAAGAATCCGCTGGAATAACAAAATTATCTCCCGCTAGCCACATAAAGTCATGTCGTTGTGGAACAGCTTTATTTATAAAAGATATAAATAATATAATAAACAATACTCTCATAAATAAGGATTTATCTGGCCTGAGGAATTAGATTGAATAAGAATAGCATTTATCTAACCAATGTCACATCTCCGTAATCCTTGTGTTTGCCTCCCAGCTTATCGGTCCATTCGAGATAATAAGCAAATACGCCAGGTCGCACCGGCGTCCCTCTTAAGTTGCCGTCCCAACCGATGTTTGGATCGTTGGGTGGAAAACTGGTATTCTCGTACATCATCTCACCCCACCGGTCGAAAATGCGAAAAACATCAATCAGATGTACGTCCTTGTCTGCAAAAACAGAAATCTTATCATTAATACCATCTCCGTTGGGACTAAATACATTCGGTACAAACACTTCCCCTTCACCCAAAATCTCCAGGACTAGAATGCGCAGCGAATCACAACCGTATCGCGTCGTCAGCATCTTATCATACACACCACTTTGTTTGTATTCCTTCTGACCTGTTTTCCAGTAATAACGGTTGAGCGTACAAACGGAATCAACAAAAGTATATCCTGGATATACCTTTAACTTCAGCAGGTAAATGGAATCACAACCATGAACCGTCTGCCCTCTATATTCAAATTCACCATCTTTCGTATAAGTATTGCCGTCTACATCCCAATAAAATTCTTCACAGGCCTGGATGCTGTCCTGCTTGCGGAACGATGGATGAATTTTTAAATTGAGTAAAACAGTAGAATCACATCCGTGATAACTGGACTGGCCCAGCACCAATTTTCCTGTAGGATTTGACTGATTCAAATTTATTCCCTGAATGACCACTTCGCCACCTTCACAAACAGCAGTGTCAATTCTTCCTCTCGCTTCCGGATGAAATGAAAGATTAACTGTTAAGGTCGAATCACAACCATGTATGTCGCGGGCAGCAAGTACAAGGTCGTCAGAGGTTCGTGCTTTATCAAATGTCGTTCCTTCGACGATGATATAGCCATCCTGACATACCGTACTGTCCAGTCGACCTGCAGACCTGGGAAAAAAACTTAGATTAACCGAAATCATCGAATCGCAGCCATTGTAATTGGCTCTTTTTAACAACACGTCTCCTTTCGGATTTTGATCATCAAAGCGAACATTCCCTAATGTCAGTATATGTCCGGGACATAAAGTTGTATCAAGGATGCGGAATCCGGGACTCAGATACCGGAGTGATATTTGAACAGTGGAATCACATCCGAACCGGTCAGCTTGCATTAACGTTAAACTGCCGTTGCTGTGCGTTTCGTCAAATACGATATTATGTAGAATCAGCTTCTCACCCCTGCATAATACTGTATCAAAAGAACCAACTGTTCTCGGAAAAAATCCCAATTGGACCTGAATCAAAGAATCACAACCCAAACGGTTACTTCCAGCCAATCGCAAAGTCTCTCGGGTATGCAAAGAATCAAAAAGCGTATTCAGAATCACCAGATTCTGTCCAGGGCAAATAACTGTATCCACACTATGGACTGTAGAATCAAGAATCTGAACTCTGATGACTAATACGGAATCACAACCGTTGGAGGCCATACCTTTGAAGCGCACAGAATCAAGTTGATGATTTCTGTTAAAAACAAGACCATTAATGAGAATATCCGAATTATAGCAAACCGATGTATCGACCGTATTCCTTCCTCCGGAAATATTCTGAATCTGAACCGTAAGTGATGAATCGCATCCGTAAAAACTCCCGCCAGGGAAAAAATAACTTCCCGACATTTTATTGGGACCATACCATTCATTCATTACCTGTATTGAATCTCCCGGACATAAATTATAGGTTAAGTTGCCGGGTATTACTTTGCGACAGGTAATTAATCCAAAGTCATAGGAGAAATTATTTTGTCCGCTGGCTCCTGTCTTAACTGTCAAGGTAATTTTGTCCTGAAAACGTCCCGGTGAGTTTAATGCGTAGGATGCATCGGAATCATTTTCAGAATTGGCAAATCCAGTTCTCGCCTGATAAACGGTTGGGGTATAAATTTTTCTTCCGTGAATCAGCTCCCTGGACTGATAGGCATTGTCATTCCCAATCTGAATAATATAGACGGAAGAAGATTGAAGCTGTGTGAAGACATATTCCCCGGCAGCATTTGTAATTGTGCTGTTCAGAAGAAAACCCGTACTGTCAAACAGATAAACAGGCAACCCTGCCACCGGGTCTTCTCCAGGATCCTGAATACCATCTGCATCGCGGTCTTCCCAAATATAATTGCCAATCGCTACGCCCTGAACTTGAGCATATTTGGCATTATTCAATATCTCTACATCTCCTAATCCGGAAGATTTTCCAAAAGTGGATTTTTCGCCGGTATAGATATTATAATTTGCCCTTTTCGTTCCCAGTGAATTATCAATCTGACTCCAGCCGTTGGACCAGACCTGAGCGGGATCCATAATTGTTGCAATGACAGTATTATAACTAGGATGAAGCGCAAGGCCACCCAGAATACTTTCCTGATGACTAAAAAATCCATCTTGATAATAAAATTCCCCGCCACAAATTCCCTGGTTATTGTTTGCTCCTGCGGTGGTAGTAAAACCAGAAGTACCGTTTTGCTCAAGCAAATAAACATTTTTCAGTTTAAATAATTTCAACAGGTCTCCGCCGCTAAAATTGACATAGGCCGTTTTATCAGATGTCCTGGTACCATAATCACGACCACCCGTCTGATAACCAAACCGGTCGCCCAGTGCGACAATGATATTGCCGTAAGAATCGAATTCCATATCGGTAAATGCGGGTTCAGGCCCACAGGCAATGTCCGCATATTGATAAAAAGTATAAAAATTATTACTCCATGGTCTGAATAGCGAGCAATCATTTCCGTTGATAAACCCCTTACCATAATTCAAATCAAACTCCAGTAACTTGCTGAATATCCCGTTGCTGAATTTATAAATAACCGCTTTGAGATCATCCCTGTTCTGAGATTTTTCAGCACTACAAATTCCGCCTATATAAAGAACACCATCATAATACTTGAGTGCCCAGGGTCGCCATTCTGAAGAGTCTGAGCATCCCGGGTCGGGAATGGCGAATTCATGAATTCTGTCACCGGTAATTGGAAGTAAATAAGGATTACCGAGGTTGACAACAATAAGACTTCTGTTATAAAGATTGACCACAAAAAGCGAGTCACCATTATCGTTCAGATCGAGATCGCCCAGACCCCATTTGCCTACCAAATCAAATGCGACAGAATCGTGCGATGCATCAAGGTTATTTAATGGAAGGTTTCGTTTAAGAATAGCTTCATTGCCCGTTGCTATGCCGAAGGAATCAAAATTAACCAACAAGTTCGTTCTGCCATAGTAGCGATAACCTGGGGTGTCGCGTGGAATGGGTACAAAATCCGCTAAACCGGTATAGTAAATGGCACCCAGTCCAAACTTGCCCAAATCAGCATTTCTTTTCAGAAACGACGATGAAAACAAGGTCCTTGTCTCACGCTGGTAACCTATTCCCCACAGCGATCCCGTCTCACCACAACTGGCCAGATAATAATTTCCGTCAGGTCCAGTTCGTGGCCCTCCTTCTGACACGTTAAAGAGATTGGCAATCAGGCTGGGTTGGCGATATGTCACTGTGTTGGTATCTGAAGCATTTCCTTTGGAGTAGGCTGCGGTAACGATCCATGGGTTGACATCAATGATGGTCTCCAGGTCAACAAGTCCAAGGTCAACAGCACAATTGCCTGTTGTCGCTTTTTGTGTCCGGCCTTTGCTGTTAATTCCCGGAACAGATTCGTAATAGTTTGGAGGATAAATGAATTCCACACGCACTTTTTTTCCAGCCGGTATGGCTGAGGTTGCCCAAGCGCCGTTACTGGCCGTAAATGTATTGACCAACTCAATCTTTAAGTCATCATAAATCTTGATCTGGATACCTTGTAATCCATTTTCTGAAAGATCTTTTTTACCGTTGTTATTGAAATCATTGTATACATGTCCCCCGATACTGTTGTTTCCCTGGCATACGGGTGGATCACAGGGCAATGGTAGTTTGATGGGGACTGAAGTTGCGGCGCAATTACCCAGGTTGTTGAAGTAGGCATCCACCATCTGATTACTGCCATCCGGATCGAGGACAAATTGCACGTAATGCGGACAACCCTTAACGTTTGGGTCGAATTGCTTGGACTGACCCTTGACCCTAACTACAATCTTTGAATTGGCAGGGGGCATCGTCCAGGTAAAAAAAACAGCCACCAAGACCTTGGACGCATTGCCGGTACGGGCGCTGAATTCGCAATCTCCGACAATGACGGAGTCTATGGTTAGCTTACAGACCGATTCTGCATGAATGGTTTGAATCGTGAGTTGGTTTAACCCCAGAAGGCAAAAGAGTATGACAATATTTGCTTTAATCCAGAACATGGCGCTTCCGACAATAGATTCCGATTTAATAATTGTTCAAATGTAAGGTTTTTATTCTGGCAATGGAATAGTTTGCCAAAAATAAAGCTGAAGTTTTCACTATAACTAAGGACTAGGCCTGACGCAAATAGCTTAGAAGACCATTTCAACGCAACCTTTTGCATTCTTAAATTTAAAAGGAATTAGTAATAAGCAATTATTGCTCAAATCTGAAAACGGCTATAATTGATCACATTTTTGTTGGATTTCCCGCGATCCACTTTATACAAGACCTCAATTTATATCTCGAAAAGTGAATTGATTTTGCAGATAGCACTGATCCTTTTTAATGGAGCTACTTTCCTATAATTTCTTTCAGATTATCGATGGTATTTTCCGTTGAATGCACCAGTAATTTAAGATCATGTTCATTTTTGGAATTAATTATTTCCAATAGGCTGTTTGAATCTGAGTAGTACAATTTATTATTTAGAATGTATAAAATAATATATTTCTTTTTATTGTCTTCAATAGAAAGCAAATTGTCTATCAAATTCATTTTTCTGTCAGTTAGGTTTACTAGTATGCCTCTTTTTAAAGGGATTCTACGTCCTTGAAGATTAAAAAACTGGAGATATTTTGAATTGGGTGGCAATACTGGATAACTAACCATTCTAAAATTCATTTGCTTTTCCAGTGTCAAATAAATTAAACTACTTGTAGGGTTTGAGCAATGAATTACATCATCCTTATGCGCTCTTTCCGATTCGGTCATATTTTCCTCTGCCTGACGAATACTATCCAGTTGGTTTCTGATCATACCATTTATACGATCATTCTCATTCATGGCTTCATTAAATCTTTTAATAGCCAATGGATACTCCTCAGCGTTCACAAAAGGTTTCGTATAATAGATTTTATGATTAGTGCCGTAATCAAAAAACAATACAAACGAATCAGCGCTTATCGTTGATTTAACAGAAGAAAATTTAAAAAATTTTGAGTCTTCATCAATTTCACGGATGGATTTATTCAGCACTTCGAATTTCATAAAAGGATAAAAATTGTGAAGCACACCATCTTCTACATCATGAAGGTCTATTTCAATAACAGGATATTTACCTGTAGCGATAACAGGCGGTTGCAGTCTTTTGCATTTTTCCAATAATGCCGGATTCTTAACATTCATATCCGATTGTCCGTACATCAAATTGACATAAATTAAGGCAAAAAGAAAACAGATAGGTTCTTTGCACTACCAAGTTATTTCCTTATAATAACGCAATCTTTGGAATGATGATTATGTAAAATTGGCTTAAATCAGAGCTTTGTGAATTCCAAATATCTCCCAATAAAGTACCCGTAAGAAAATATGTAAAGGTCAGACTTTTTTAAGACGGAGTATGGCGACGAACGCTACTTCTTGTAAGAAATGATGTTAGAGATATTGATGACTAATGGCTACGACCAATTCTGAAATTACTTTTGACTGAAGTAAAATTTTCGCTTAAGTAAGGTATTGACACCGATCCTTCAGCGTAAGGGCATAATAATACTGGATAATGTTGATTGAATTGTTACAGACGGACAAAAAAAAAGCCTTGTGTCTGCATCGACCAAGGCTTATGGAAAAATAAAAAAAAGGCGGCGACCTACTCTCCCGGATTGTGACCAGTACCATCGGCGCAACAGGGCTTAACTTCTCTGTTCGGAATGGGAAGAGGTGGGCCCCTGTGCAATAGCCACCAAAATCTTGACCCGTTATACGCGGGCATATTTTTTATAAATATTTCAACCTGTGTTGAAATAAAAAAAAGGTTGGTTGAGAAAATGATGTTGAGGTGAAAAAAAAAGGAAGCTTTGGGGTAATTAGTACTACTCAGCTGAACGTATTACTACGCTTACACCTGTAGCCTATCAACGTAGTCGTCTTCTACGACCCCATGTAACACTCATCTTAAGGATAGCTTCGCGCTTAGATGCTTTCAGCGCTTATCTAGTCCGTACATAGCTACTCTGCGCTGCACCTGGCGGCACAACAGATACACTAGAGGTACGTCCAACTCGGTCCTCTCGTACTAGAGTCAGTTCCCTTCAATGTTACAACGCCCACCACAGATAGAGACCGAACTGTCTTGCGACGTTCTGAACCCAGTTCACGTGCCACTTTAATCGGCGAACAGCCGAACCCTTGGGACCTTCTCCAGCCCCAGGATGTGACGAACCGACATCGAGGTGCCAAACCTCCCCGTCGATATGAGCTCTTGGGGGAGATCAGCCTGTTATCCCCGGCGTACCTTTTATCCTTTGAGCGATGGCCCTTCCATGCGGAACCACCGGATCACTTTAGCCTACTTTCGTACCTGTTCGAGCCGTCGCTCTCTCAGTCAAGCACCCTTATACTAATACGCTCTATGCATGATTACCAACCATGCTGAGGGTACCTTTGCAAGCCTCCGTTACTCTTTAGGAGGCGACCACCCCAGTCAAACTACCCACCACACACTGTCCCCCGTGGGTACGGGGTTAGAACCTAAATATAAGAAGGGTGGTATTTCAACGTTGACTCCACCAGCCCTAGCGGACCAGCTTCAAAGTCTCCCACCTATCCTACACATCTTATATTCAAGCACAATGTGAAGTTATAGTAAAGGTGCACGGGGTCTTTTCGTCCCGTGGCGGGTAACCGGCATCTTCACCGATACTTCAATTTCACCGAGCTCATGGCTGAGACAGTGCCCAGATCGTTACACCATTCGTGCAGGTCGGAACTTACCCGACAAGGAATTTCGCTACCTTAGGACCGTTATAGTTACGGCCGCCGTTTACTGGGGCTTCAGTCAAGAGCTTCGCTTGCGCTAACCCCCTTCCTTAACCTTCCAGCACCGGGCAGGTGTCAGACCCTATACTTCATCTTTCGATTTTGCAGAGTCCTGTGTTTTTGATAAACAGTCGCCTGGGCCATTTCTCTGCGCCCCACATAAATGCAGGGGTCTCTTTTCCCGAAGTTACAAGACTAATTTGCCTAGTTCCTTAGCCATGACTCACTCGAGCGCCTGAGGATCTTCTCCTCGACTACCTGTGTCGGTTTGCGGTACGGGTCGTATATGTCTGATGCTTAGAAGTTTTTCTTGGAAGCCTGCTTGGAGTCACTATCTCATCACCCCGAGAGGATCAGAGTACTATCGTGTTTCAGTTCACCGGCGGATTTGCCTACCGGATCAACACCTACGCACTTCAACCAACTATTCCGTAAGTTGGCGGACTTTACGCTTCTTCGTCACTCCATCGCAACATATACAAGTGCCGGAATATTAACCGGCTTCCCATCGGCTTCGCCTTTCGGCTATACCTTAGGCCCCGACTAACCCTGATCTGATTAGCATAGATCTAGGAACCCTTAGTCTTTCGGCGTCCCGGTTTTCCACCGGGATTGTCGTTACTTATGCCTACATTTTCTTTTCCAGAAACTCCACCATTTCTCACGAAACAGCTTCGCAGTCGCTGGAATGCTCCCCTACCAGTGACGCCAAAGGCGTCAATCCATAGCTTCGGTGACAAGTTTGATGCCCGATCATTTTCCGCGCAGAAACGCTCGACTAGTGAGCTGTTACGCACTCTTTAAATGAATGGCTGCTTCCAAGCCAACATCCTAGCTGTCATAGCATCTCCACTTCGTTTAAATCAACTTAACTTGTACTTAGGGACCTTAGCTGATGATCTGGGTTGTTCCCCTCTCGGCGATGGACCTTAGCACCCACCGCCTCACTGCTGGATACATGTCACGGCATTCGGAGTTCGTCAGGGTTTGGTAGGTGGTGAAACCCCCTAGCCCTATCGGTAGCTCTACCTCCGTGACACTCAACTCCAACGCTGCACCTAAATGCATTTCGGGGAGTACGAGCTATCTCCGAGTTTGATTAGCCTTTCACCCCTACCCACAGGTCATCCAAAGACTTTTCAACGTCAACTAGTTCGGCCCTCCATCCAGATGTTATCTGGACTTCAGCCTGCCCATGGGTAGATCACACGGTTTCGCGTCTGCCCCCACTAGCTCAGCGCCCTGTTAAGACTCGCTTTCGCTACGCCTCCCCCCGTGACGGGGTTAAACTTGCTAGTGAGGAGCAACTCGTAGGCTCATTATGCAAAAGGCACGCAGTCATCCCGCCGAAGCGAGACTCCTACCGCTTGTAAGCGCATGGTTTCAGGATCTTTTAACTCCCCTTCTTGGGGTTCTTTTCACCTTTCCTTCACAGTACTGGTTCGCTATCGGTCTCTCGGGAGTATTTAGCCTTACCGGATGGTGCCGGCAGATTCAGACAGGGCGTCTCCGACCCCGCCCTACTCAGGGTACCGCTATTCCAATCATTCTTACGCTTACAGGACTGTCACCTTCTATGGTTCAATTTTCCAAAAGATTCTGCTTCAAATGATTGTTCATGTGCGGCCCTACAACCTCCACAACGGTTTCCCGTTGGGATTTGGGCTGTTCCGCGTTCGCTCGCCACTACTTGCGGAATCACTATTTGTTTTCTTTTCCTCCAGTTACTTAGATGTTTCAGTTCTCTGGGTTGTCTTCCCACTCACGTGGGATTCCATGCCTTCAGCATGGAAGGTTTCCCTATTCGGAAATCCGCGGATCAAAGCTTGTATGCAACTCCCCGCAGCTTATCGCAGCTTACCACGTCCTTCATCGTCTCCGAGAGCCAAGGCATCCACCATGCGCCCTTATTCGCTTCCAATTCTTTAGTTGATAACCGCATAATAAAAAAGCTATCAACTAAATCACCTTCAGACGCTCATTTTCTCATTAAAACCAACCTTTCAAAGAACTTTCCCGTTTTGGGACCGCAAATATAGTGTCGCGCCAGCTAACTATAATGCAATCCTTCAACGAATTGCAAAATATTTTGGATTCGAACCAATCTCAGAGACTGCTCTCTGATTCCCGCCTTCCGGGTAATATTCATCTTCATAAATGACAGACAATGGGGTAAAAGGATCAGAATGTCAGAAAGTCTTCCGGTCCGGCAGGCTCTCTCAAGCACACCTTCATCTGTATCCCTCACTTCTCTTAAAAGGAGGTATTCCAGCCGCACCTTCCGG
>JAIBCI010000071.1 GCA_019694255.1 Saprospiraceae bacterium | reverse complement strand
TTACTTCCATATGATGTAGGTGACACTCATCAAAACTGCCATCGTCAAAAACTTCCGCAGGAACCCAGTTCTCGCCTGAGCCATTCAACGATACAACCGTCCGACGGTCACAGATCGCGATCGGCTCTGTCTCATCAGCAACGGTGACATGTAACTCATATTCTGTCAAATTGTAACATCCGTCATACACACGGTAAATTATTGTATCGATACCTGCCGGCAATTGTACAATACCTCCGTTCTTGTTGATCAGGATGCCACCAGGATACACTACATCCACTCTTATATTATTGTGACAATTGTCCACCGCTTCAATAGCTGGTAACGTCACGTTGGCATAACAACCATTACGGTTTGTTGTGGCACTAAAATCATAAGGATGGTGAGTGATCACCGGCGGATGTGTATCCTTAATGATGATGACCTGTAGTTCGTTTCGGACGATTTCTGTATTACACCACCATTCTCTGACAGTCCAGGTACGCATAATTTTGTGAACGCAATTGATCTCTCCAAGATCTAAATCTTCATAAGTCACCAGCAGGTTACATGAAATCAATAAGTCTAAAGGATATAAAGTTATACCTGTACCTTCACTTACAAAATAAGGATAACCAGTATAATTAGGATTGGGATGGCCTTTATCATCTAACAAATCAGGGTAATCACAATAATAATCAAACACACCTGATGGTAATTTAATATCATCGGCTTGTATCCTTTTAACCAGAATAGTGTCCGTACATTCAGAAACATTTCCTGTCTCGTCTGTAATTTTAATATCACGATAGACTTTCTTCAGATATTCTTCATCGCAGGTCAAATGCTCTGTCCTGTCTCCAGTGGCTGTTACCGTATAATGACTACAATCAAAGCCACTGTAGTTTAACGGAAGATCATGGACAAATCGGTAACAGTCCAATATCTTCGTCCTGCAGACAATCTCCGGTGCCAACTTATCTTCAATCAGGATGTTGGACCAGCATGAATTTCCAGTTTCTGTATCAATGACTCTGCCGGTAATTGTTTTGCCAAGCAAAGCATTGGTGACAGGATTGCTGATAGGTTTATTATAGTGACTTAATTCAACTATTTTATTGCAAAGACAACTACTTCCAGCCAGTAACATTGCTGGGGTAATGGTCGCCTGACACTGTGCATCCAGACTGACATTGATATCCTTACAGGCCAGAATGTCGGAACATGGTTCAGCATACAATCCAAATTCACCTACTGCAAATCCACCTGAATTAGGATCTGCTGTGATGGTTATGCTTGTTAGCAGACAGGCAGAACTACTGGTATAAAATCCGTAATATCTAGCGCCTGAATTTCCAACAACAGGAATAGGTCCCGATGTGGTCCCATCATTGGCAGATGCTTCAATGTTGGCCGGGATGAAATTATTACCTTCAATATAAAGGTAGAATGCCCTGGTGCCTGCCGGTAAAGTAATCGTTATTGTCAGTAGTCCATTAGAATAGTAAACATCTCCTGGATAACCATGACTCCACGTGGCCCAACCAGCACCAATTCTTCGGTGATTAAGCGGAAGAGAAAAGGAAATTGCTGCACAATTTGGACTTGGAAATGCAATTTCTGATTCATTGCTAAATAATGGTCTCGTATCCGGGTTTGGATTAACCATCGTGAAACCACCTAATGTGGCTGGCGGGGCATTCGTTCCTGGGCTTCCATCAAATATTATTCCCGCATGCAGGAAATCCGGAGTCGCCAGGTACAAAAGCACCAAGAGAACAGTCAAAAAAGTATGTCTAATATGATACATAGCAAAAAAGCTTTTGTGAATAATTCGGTCTATTCGCTTTTATTCGCTATGAACTAAAGAACTATCTACGCCTGGGATGGCTGTATTCAGAGGCAAATATATAAATAATGATAATATGAAAAAAATAATTGCAGATATTTTTTAACTAAATTATCATATTACAATATTTTTAATACATTTATATTTGTTTTTCTTGTTATTATGAATTATAAAGGTTTTATATTTTTTATTCCAGCCTTTACTTTTAATTAACGAGTGTAAGCGAAGCATTAAGTTTTTGGACAGCTGCTGCAACTTAACTTTGCATAAAAGTTTTTTATTTACTGAAATGGCGATTATCATAACAGACGAGTGCATCAATTGTGGTGCGTGTGAACCCGAGTGCCCAAATAATGCTATATATGAAGGTGGCATAGAATGGAAGATTTCCGATGGAAATACGGTGAAGGGACCTTTTACCCTTGGCTCAGGTAAGGTAGTTGACGCCGATCAGAAAAACCTTCCGGTTTCCAATGAGTATTATTATATCGTCCCGGATAAGTGCACCGAGTGCGTTGGGTTTCACGAAGAGCCACAATGTGCTGCCGTATGTCCCGTAGACTGCTGCGTCCCTGACCCTGATCATGTTGAATCGAAGGAAACGCTTCTTGGTCGCAAAGAGGCACTTCATCTCTGATCTCAATCAGATAAATTACACCGCAAATCAAGAGCGCAAGATCAGTTGACCGGAAAGTGAAAAACATAAATCCCGAACACGGTTAATCACAAAACGGATATGTTTTACTTAATAAGCGTAAGCTTCCCGGTAATTACTTCATTAGCGGTCCATACCTTATAGATATATGCCCCGGATTGCTGAGCGGACATTTCAATCCAGATTTCAGGTCTTGTATAGTCGGTATTGAATGTCTCAATCAGACGTCCTGTGATATCATACAATTGTATTTTCCCAATGCCATTTTCGCTCCGAAAGAGTACATTTCCTTGGGCTGGGTTTGGCCACACCGTCAGGGAAGATTTTTCTGTTTCGCTGAGGTTGGAAGCTGTAAGGTCAATATCAAGGCTCAGTTTGCTGGTACCACATGGATTGGATACGATTAATGTCACCTTATATACTTTGGAAGAATCAAAAGTGTGTAAAGGCTCTGCCTCGTTTGAACCAGTCCCGTCGCCGAAATCCCAGTTTAGATCTCGTGTATAAGTCGAGAAATTTTTGAACCGCACTGTTCTTCCATTAAGGATATTGAAATCAAAAGAGGCCAGTGGGTTCTGAAAGGTTTGAATTTCCTTTGTACTGATTACTGTAACATCACCAACTTTTGTGGATAATGTGATTAGTTTGGCACCTCCGGAAGAATACTTGACACCCAAGGGTCCTGCTCCTACGGCTGTTTTTGGTGTAGCATTTACTCCAAAATTCCAATTAAGAATCGTACCAGAAGGTTCAGCAGTCCCTGTAAAACGAACAACATTACTAATGCAGATGGCATCGGGCTCCCAGCTTAATGCAAGCCGTGGCGTTTCTGCAAGTTTCTCAATCACCCGAATATTATCAAGAAATAAATTGGAGTATACTCCTCGCGTTAGGCTAACCCGTACAATGACTTGCAATCCTTTAAAAGCAGACAAATCAATGGCAAATTGCTTCCACTCTTCACTTTTAGTTGGCACCCATGGATAGGCTTCAGTCTGCCCAGTAGTATATAGCGCATTCTCACTACCTGTATAAACGGAATAAAGACTTTTGCCAGAACATACTTCCTGAATTTCTATCGTCAAAGTATCATAGAAGCTGGCAAGCTGATTACTTTTATGGTAAGCGTAATCCATGTAGAAATATGGTTGAACCGAACCGGCAAGATTAATGGTCCTGGTATAAAGCCCCAGCTTTAATCCGGAATAACTATAGTTTGTATTGGAGAAGGCTACGACTTTTCCTTTCAGTCCTGATCTTTGCGTTTGATCTTCAAGAACCCAACCGGATCTTGGGATTTCATTGCTGATGATCCAGTCGTCCGGTACTTTGCCGGAATCGAAATATTCATTCATTGGATACACGCCCGTCTTATCACTGACGTGAACTGAACGCAATTTTATAATTGCAGTATCATTATAGCTGAACTCATCTGTATTCAGTTTGGTCCAGCAAGGAATCTCAGCCTCGCCATCGAAATCCAGAAGGATTCCCTGATCAAGTTTTACGACCGTTGAGTCTCTGTATTTGAGTGTTTTGTTTACAAACTGTTCAACAGTTACTCCATTCTGTACATATTGAATGCTGAATCCGCTCACGGAATTGATATTCCTGTTATAAACAAAAAATTCCGGGTATACTCTGGTATCATTGCCACAACTGACATACTCCCTGCTGCTAAGCCATTCATTGCGAGGTCGGATACTCAGATCATTTTTGACGTTACACTTAACCAATGTATCCGGAATAAATATGGCCTTTGTGCGGCGCCCAAGTACACCTTCCCGGTAACCAGCTACTGCAAACCACAGATCTTCTGTACGTCCGTTTAATGGAATTTCAATAAAATTAGAATCAGTTCTTGCATATTCTTCCATTACCCGATCTCCTAATTTGTAAATAATAAAACTATCCTTGCTCGAAACAGCCCAGGTCAGCCGGAGTTGATCAGGACAATAACGGTCGATCTTGAGTCCGGTTATAGGGTTGGTGATGGTAAATAGTCCGCTATAACTTACTTCAGTACCTTGTGTGAGTCTAACCAAACAAGAGTCAGAATTGATGTTGGATGGGATCGTGTAATTGGTCAACCGGTTGTCGCCTGTAATATTTTTGATCAACTTCCAACTGGCTCCTCCGTCAGTAGAAAGATCAATTCTTATTGAATCACTGTGATATGAGTTGAAATAGAAATAAGTACTTTCAAGCGTTGAATATTGTTCACCTCCGGCAGGAGATGTAATTTGCAAACGATCTTCAGGAAAATCAAACAGTAAATAAGTCCCAACCTCCTGGTCCGGAAGAAACTTACCCTGTAATACAACCTTGTATTTTCCGGGCCCAGGAAAAGGAATAATAACCTGTTCAAAATTATTTAGTGTATCAACACCCGGAGAAGCGCCCGCAGCAAGAATGACGGGATCAGGAGTTGGATTTAACACAAGTGGAAGTACTTTAGTACCAGACGGTGTAATGACATACATATCGATGTCATTGATTAACACTTTCCTTGCATTAATCGAAGATTCGCTTTCTTCCCAGTAGATCATAAACTTGGCAGCCGCGCAATGATCCGGAACGGTCACTTCAAATTCATATTCCTTGTTATGTTCAACCTGTACTTTCCGGTATCTGTTTTCATGCAAAAGCTGATATGCGCGCAAAGCGTCTATTACGCCACACCCGTACACATAATCCGGGCCTGGTGTTCCCAGATCAGATGCGGTGTTCATCAAGCATGATTTAATCAGAGCCGCCTCGGGATTTGCTCCGTTATGTTCTCTTCGGTAAGACTGGTATAACAACGCAGAAGTTCCTGCTACGCCAGGTGAAGCTGCAGATGTTCCGCCAAAAACCTGATAAGTATTATTGATATCGGTTGACACCTCATTGGTTCCTCTGGCTGATACTTCGGGTTTCATTCGACCGTCTTTCGTTGGGCCCCGACTGGAGCTGTTGTCAACAATTCCGTTAATCATGAGATTGGCTGTAGTAATCACATTTTTTCCAATCTTATGCCCGCCGGTAATATTTCCCCACTGTGTGCCTGCACCATAACCACAATCCAGATTGTTGCTGTTTCCTGCAGAGAAACAGTGTAACAATGAAGGATTACGATGCGCCATTCCGTCGACGATCTGGGTTATTAATGTATATCCACCATTACATCCGTTGGAATAAGATGAATTGGTAATCATCACACTATCCAGACGATGAAGTTCTTCAGTATTATCCAAAAAATCATCCTGGTAATTAATTACATGCAGACGAGCAGCTGGTGCCATGCCTTCTACCGTTGGATCAACATTCGCCGCGCCACATACGATGCCTGACACACCATCACCGTGAGAACCATTGGTTCCAAAGGTCTGATTGATAATTCTGTTTCTGAAATCCACATGCGGACCAACTGGTCCGTCATCCCGTACCAGGACATGAACTCCCTCACCATTCAATTGTTCGACTTTTTGCCCCGGACCACCTACCTGATTAACGCGATGCAGTGCCCTGCCCTCACGATCTTCGGGTTGTCCTGCCTCCGGCGTACAGGCAACATATTGCAACCAGGGCATTGTTTTAATTCTTTCCAATACATTTACAGGAATTCTGAGTTGCAGGAAGCGGTATCTGCCATTGGCTTTTTTTACCTCACATCCGAGCTGCTCACATTCCGCAATAATCTGCTTAATGTCCTGTTCAGGAAAATACTGAACACTGATCTCTGCAATAGATTTCTGATCCAATATGCAAAGCGTTCCTTCGGCTAATTCCGGGCTCATCCGGCTTTGTACTTGTAGCTTTGTAAAGGTGTATGATGATCTTTCAGCAGGAATAGCGTTCATACAAACCAGAAAGTCTTTATTGCCAAGGTAATCGTAGATGCGAATGCCGCGTCCAGTGAGTTCATTAACCTTTTCTTTTCCTGGAAGTTCTTTACAACTCATCACAGCGTAAAACAATCCATTGACAGCATCAAAGTCCGATGTGCCTGGGTCTGCTGGCTGTTGCGAATACAATTGCAGGCTAACCAGGCTAATCAGGCCCAGGAGCCAAAAGTTTTTCAATGCTAGATCCATGTTAATCTTTTTTATCCGGAAAGTCCTGCAATTTAAGAACACTGACGTGCTTTATGCAAGGATGTTGGACGATTGGTTCAATATTTTTATATTGGGTCTCAACACGATATAATAAATCCTTGTGATTGAGTATTTTGCCATACTGTGTTAAAAAACTTTGATCGAGCGGTGTAATGACCTGAATCAGAAGATTGCATGTCCTTGTATCGTCTTTGAGAAGTGCAAGTTGAATACCCTCTGATAATTTTTCTGAGATCTGATACTGCTTAAGTTTACGAATCGGCGTAGCCTTCAAATTTATTTTATCCCAGTTCTTATACCAAATCCCCTGATATACCTGATCAAATAAATGGTCCTGAATAAGAAGACCTTTTTTTTCAAGCAGGGCCTTATCCTCATCTTTTAACAACCTTTTGCATTCAATCATACCAAAACGATAATCGCCGCATCCAGATTCTTTAAGGGCTGCGAGGTTGTAAGAAGGCTTGCATGAAATAGTCAGGTATATCAGAGAGAGTAAAACAATGTTTTTCATAAAATTACTTCGTTGTAACAAACTTAAAATCTTCGGCTAATCTGCTGTTTCGAAAACCAAATATCAGCCAGAGCACAAATGCGAGAGTAATTGTCAGACCCAGTGAAAAAACGCCCAGTATTTTTCCAAGAAAATGCATTGCGCTGTCTCCCAACTCATACACCCCGATTCTTGCATTGGATATTTCAAAAAGGCTTAGTAAAATTATTTTAAACAGAAGGTAGATTATCAAAATGGCAAATGCAATACATAAATTCATCAGTTTAGGCCTCCACTGCATCGGCGTAGCCACATACAAGCCAATGAGGAATAACACCGGTACTATGAACATTTCGAACAGATGTAACTCCAGAGATTTTGTCGGAAGTGTAGCATATCGTTGGCCAGAATTTTTTGCCTCCTGCTTCGCAGCCTGTATCAAGACGGGGTTACCATAGACAATATAAATATCTGATCCGGCACCTTCTTTGCTCTTCCATTGAGAACTGATATCTGCGCTGGGCAATAAAGAGGCTACACAGCCTGTTGTCAGGACCTTTAAGGTTGAATAAAATGGTACCGATACCGCTCTGATCTGAAATAAAACCAGGCAAATGCTGTAACAGATTATGAATACAATTGCAAACCTGAGGACTTTATTCATGAAGTCTGTGATTTGTTCCGCTTGCTAAGAATACGGTTAACAAAAATCAACCATAAAATTATGCTGATCATGGTAAATGCTATGACACCACCATGCACATGCATGAAGTCAAACATTCTGGGCCAGTAGACACCGGCATAATATAGCAAAGAAATACGAAAAATATTCAGAACACTCAGCGTCAAAACGCCATAAAATAATGCCGCATATTTTTCTTTTAGAGAGACAAGTGGCAATGCAAGCAAGGCAATGATATAAAGGAAGGTAGCTTCCATACCATCACAGCCGCCATGAATACTGACACTGAATTTCTCACCGATGATCTGATCACCTTCAACCCTTGTCCATTCTCCAAAGACTTTGAGAAGCAGAGAGCCAAGCCAGGCCTGAACATGAAGCAGCGCAGGCATTATCCAATTCTCATAAATCGGAGAATAGTAGAATACATAAAACAATAACATGCCTCCGGCAAAGTACAGGAGGAATTTTGTCAACGGAGAATTAATTGCCTTCAATGAACGGGTTTTCTTTGACCTTATAATTTATTTTTTTCAACGAGTCAAGGACTCTCAAATTACGAGGATCACGTTTCGATGCTTCACGGATTGAATCAGCAACGCGCAATAAAATATCTTCTGGACCAGGTCTAAAAAGTTTTACAGACCCTAGATTCCATCCGTCATTCAGCAAAATGGCCTCCTTAACCTGCAATACGAAAGTATCCTGACCCCGAAAAACAAAACCCTCCGCGTCCAGCTTGAAATACGGTCGGTAATTATTAATGTAATTATTAAAATCAACCGTATCAAAACGAATATTTTGCAAACCAAATTTCTGAACAGAATCCACCAACCCGTGATACATCAGTAATGATGAATCCTTCATTCGATTATAATGGTCGTTGTCAGACATCAGGATTTCTTCATATTCCTTCATGCTTTGACGAAGATCCTTATATAACTTGAGTGTCTGCCTCAGTTTGGCAGGTGTTTCAGTTCTCTGCAGGAAATAACCTGAGTCCCTGTCCAGTGCAGCTTTAATTAGACCATTACAAAAGATGGTAGGAGTCATAATTTCTTCCTGCGCTCTTTTGCATGAAATATATGTCAGAAATAAAAAAAATAAGATCCAGTGTTTTGTCATATCCCTTATTGCAACTTTAACAATTTTAGTGGCCCATTATTGACCGCTACCAAGACAGCCTTGCGGCCCATTTTACCTAGATGAATTAACTGCAGATCCCTGATATCCTGAGGCAGAAAGACCCCGGAAGTCCTGACACTCTGCGCTTTAAAATTTCCACGGCCATCACCATTCATGAACAGGCCTATTGAATTGTCGGCTACAGGAGTTTCATATTCAGAAGCAAACCAGTTACCAGCTATAAGCATATCATCCTTGCCATCCGCATCAAAGTCGTTGTATATGATTCCTTTCACTGGCCCAAATTGCGCTTCCGCAGGCATTTCCTGCGCATGGAAGGAATTTCCTTTTCGAATCAGGAAAACACTTGCAAAGTTATTCGCCTTCAGGTTAATCGCTTTGTTCAAATTATCTCCCAGAATCTTGGTAATGTCTGACTCTGCAAAAGCGCGATAAGTCGGAAATCTTTCAACAATATCCGGCAACTGTTCTGAGGAACATTGCCGTCCGCGAATGGGTACCATTTTATCTTTCAGGTGCTTCGCAAGAAAAACATCATAAGTCGAATTACCATCAAAGTCACCGGCAAATACTTCAAAAGGTTTTTCAGGAGAAGCGTGATACTTGTAATTTAATCCGAGGTTACCAAGAATAAGATCCTTCTCCCCATCTCCGTTGAGGTCTGCTTCCGCTATGCGATTCCACCATCCGATACTGGGTGCATCAACAGTATAAGTCGTTGTGTCCTTGACAAACTTTCCATCGCGTTGAACTAAAAAAGTAACCGGCATCCATTCTCCGACAACAACCAGATCAGGCCTGTTATCTTTGTTAATATCGGTTACAAGCGCATCAGTAACAAGTCCCAGCTTACTCAGTGCTGGTGCAATCTCTGCTGATACATCTTTGAACTTGCCTTGATTATTCTGTAGAATAAAACTATTGCTGGGATAAGGATAATAATTGGGAATCACCCTACCACCAACAAAAATATCCTGATCTCCGTCACCATCAAAATCAAATGCACGTACACACATCCCACTGATTCCTATCGGAGGGAGTTCTGATTTTGTAAAATCTCCTTTACCGTTATTCAGATAAAGGCGGTTATTATAATAACTGTAATTTGCCGGTTCCTCTGTACCTCCGCTGACTACATATAGATCCAGGTCTTTGTCTCCATCTGCATCAAAGAAAACCGCTCCAACATCTTCATAATTTTTATCTCGTTCCAATACTGGGTTGGTGTGCAGATTAAACTGCCCTTCCGCATTCTGGATATAGATTGCCCCGGACTGATCCTTGGCACCACCGGCGAAGAAGTCTTCCAAACCATCCCCGTTGATATCACCAACGCAGATCGCGGGACCATTTCTGGATAATCGGTGTGGCAACAATACCTGTATCTGAAAATCATTAAAGGTATTTTCTTTGTGAATAAATGAAGGAAGTATATCGGCACTGGCGTCAACAAACAAAGGAGGCTTACTTTGTGCTTCTGGCGTGTATGGCTTGGCATCTGACGCGTTGATTTCGTATACTTTACAACAAGGCACTTGATTGACTACGGTTCTTGTTCCGTTATTCCAATCTACTATAACTTCGTCAGCCTGATTGGCAGATCCTATGCCGAAGTGCAAAATGGGCTCCACACTTGATTCATATCCACGTACAGTCTTAAATTGTTCGACCTGCTGATGATCGCCGGATTTCACCGTAACCTTGGCACCAAGACCAAAAGTGTTTTGACCCGGGCCGTTCAGTTTAATCCTGATGGCGTGATTGCCTTTCAAATTATTCTTTTGAATGAAAGGCGGTTCATCCAGATTATTAACAATAAGGTCAAGGTCTCCGTCATTATCAAGGTCTGCGGTTGCTGCACCCTGTGAGAGGCTCTCCTTATTTAATCCCCATTTCTGAATATGATTAGAAAACCTGTATTGCCCTTCATTATGGTACATATAGTTTACAAGCTTCACGGTCGGATAGTATTTTAGAAGATTCATATCCGCTGGAAGACCCTTGGACGCATCATGCGCTTTGAGATAATCCTTAAACTGAAGGTCGGCCTTTTTGATAGCATCATTGTCAAACACGTCCCTTTTGTAACCGTTGGTTATAAATACATCGCGCATTCCGTCATTGTCATAATCAGAAATAAGGACAGCCCAACTCCAGTCGGTGCTTTTCATGCCTGAGAGGTCAGCAATATCCGAAAACCACCCGTTGCCGCGATTAAGGTTGACCACATTCTGCATATACTGCAGATTCGTATTACCACTGGTAAAGAACAAATCAAACACTTCTCCCCTAACCATAGGTGCCATACTAACCTTATTTCGCCAGTAATCTTCAGGCAGCATCTCGACGGTCATGATATCTTCCAAACCATCGCTGTTAAGGTCCATGATATCGGTACCCATGGAATAAAAGGGTGTGTGATGTGTTACCTGACGAATGCTTTCCTTAAATGACTTGCCGCCCTGGTTCAGAAAACAATAATCATTTTCATTAAAATCATTGGCAAAATAGATGTCCTGAAATCCATCATTATTCAAATCCGCCACTGTCACCGAGAGTCCATAACTAAAAGTTTCTCCCAGACCCATTTCACGGGTTACATCTGAAAATGTATTGTTGCCATTATTGCGGTATATCTTGGACCTCGCGATGTATGGTGCCGTTTTTCGTCCTTCGACGACCTGCTCTACCTTTATTCCAAAAGCATCTGGACGGTTGGATACGACAAGATCCAGATCATTGTCATTATCCATGTCAAAAAAGTTGGCCATTAGGGAAAACGAAGTGTCTGCGATCCCAAATTGAGAAGCCTGTTCTTTGAATGTGCCATCCTTTTGATTGATAAAAAGCAGATTCGCGCGATCAGCAGCAGATTCAAAAGCTGCCCCTCGACAAACATAGATATCGAGAAAATGGTCACCATTCACATCGGCCATCACAACACCAGTATGCCATCCGTGGTTACCGGAATTAATCCCTGATTTTTCGGTAATATCTTCAAATTGAAAATTCCCTTTATTCAGGTAAAGCTTATCCGATACCATATTACCGGTGAAATAGAGATCCGTTAGTCCGTCATTATTGATATCTCCGGCAGCGACACCACCTCCATTATAGATATAATGAAATGTTAGAAAATTGAAATTGGGATCTTCGGTTAGTGTATTCTGAAAGTTAATACCAATTGATTTGGGGTCAATAAACTCAAAGCCTCCTTCCGCAACATTACCGTTAGGAGTAGATTCTTTTTCGCTTTTTCTGCACGAAAACTGCAGCAGTAATATCAGCGTCAGGAAAAAGAAAAGCAAAAAACGGTATCGGACCATGAGCCATTATATTTAAGGAACGCAAATTTACAAAAAAACAAAAAGCCGGAGGAAATCCGGCTTTCTGTTATGACTTTATGGTTGCCTAATTCTTGTTAAACAACATTAAAACATGAATGAGATAGGCCATAATCGGAACGGCCAGTATCATTCCAACGATATCTGCTGTTGTATATTCTCCCCAGATCAGGTAGATCATTATCCACCCTATGACCGCAAGGATTACAGCTATCCAAAAGGCTTTATCAAATAAGGCCTTATCGAATGGAAAGTGCATACTATTAGATAGTAGCCTTTCTTCTGCTGATGTTATAAACAGTTACGATACCAAGAGTAACTACAACCAGACCGAACAGGAATAATCCCCACTGGGTCATTGTAGGAACAGGGTTACCACCAAGTGTCAACTGTGCGTTACGACAAATGTTGATTCTAAGAGCTTGCTCAGGAGGACCTGAACCTGCAAGGAAAGCGCAAGAAGACTTTGGAGTCCAGTATGCACAAGCTGCACCACCCCATCCGCCAGCAGGCTGATATCTAACATGGCACTGCGTTCCGAAACCTGTACCAGTTCCGTCCCACTCCCAACGATTAGTTGCTTGTTGAGTAGGCTGGTTAACACCAACGCAAGAACTCCAGTAAGTGGTACCGAAGCTAGGTCTGAAAGCAGGAGAAAACTCATAGGTAACAGTTCCACCAACTTTTACGATGCTGGTTGTAGAGAATAACTGTGTACCTGGAGAAGTACCTGCCTGATCGAAAAATCTTACTTCGAAGAAGTCAGGATTTCCGAATACTTGCTGGCCTATGTAGTCAATTGAAACGATCTGCTGACCTGAAACACCAGGAGCAGGTACGTTGAAGTCCTGGCAAAGCTCAACAGAAGCTCCAGTTCCAACGAAGTTAGCGTTTCTTGTAGAAACCAACCAGTTTCCATTGGCACCGAAACCCCAGCTTGGAAGAGCGATGTCGCATCTTACCGCAGCCTGAGAGTTGTTTGGAGCAGAGAAACCAGAAAGATCAGTAGCTGTCTGGGCAAAGGCCGAAGAACCCAGGCATGCTAAGAGTAAGAGGTTAAGAATTTTGGATACCTTTTTCATCATGATTTGGTTTAATTATTTAAATTTTTAAAAAGCTTCGTCAACTAGGTTTGATCCGGTTGGATAAGTTGCTTCATCTTTTCCAAATAGATCCAATATTAGCAGACACACTTACGTCTACAAGTGCGAAAGTAGAGCTAGATATCACCATGGTATATAACAACAATGAGGTAATTTTAATATATATAAAAAATAAATGTTTATTCTTATATATTTCAAGCTAATACCCTTAGTTCTAAGCGGCACTTTCCTCCAAAATAGACCAAGCATTGATATGAATAACGCTCGATCATGGTTCAGCGGATCAATAATTGTTGAATACCTGAGATTTCTAAGGCGCTCTTTAGCACAGAGGCAAAATTATCATTTGCCTGGGCATGTACCAACTTTTTTGCCAGATATTTCATGATTCAACTTAATAATTAAAAGAAAAGCGCTGAAAATGCTACAAATTAACGCTCAGGTGTAATTTTGCAGTCCGTTGCCAAAAGCGGCAAGTTTTACGGAGGAATGGCAGAGTGGTCGATCGCGGCGGTCTTGAAAACCGTTGACTGTAACAGGTCCGGGGGTTCGAATCCCTCTTCCTCCGCTCCACAAGTATTGCGCTTCAGCAGATTCTGACCTGTACAGACTGGCAAAACTGCTGCAAGACAACTTTTATTCTCTGGGTATTCCATTGAATATTAAAGAAACTTAGATTTATGGTGGTTGTAGCTCAGTTGGTTAGAGCATCGGATTGTGGTTCCGAGGGTCGTGGGTTCGAACCCCATCATCCACCCTTTTTTAATAGTAAGTAGTCAGTAGTCAATAGTCAGTAGTAAGTAGTCTATAGTAAATGGTCAATGGTTACAAGACCAGAGCTTGAACCTCACATTCCAGACCATAATAAAACACTTTTAAAATTTTCTATCCTGATGGCAGTTTTACTCCTGATATTGCTTACTCTCAAGACCCTGGTGCCAACTTACTTCACATAACTGAAGCGGTAGGTTCGAAAAGCGCCTGTACTGTCAGTTATCTTTAAGAAATACAAACCGGGAGACAGATTTAATCTTTCAAGTCCTTTACATCCATTGCATTGTGCGAGACTTCTGCCCTGAATGTCATGAAGCGATATATCAAGAATAGCTGAAGAAACAGCAGTGCCCTCCAGTCGAATCTCATCATCAGTAACCACCACCCATTCATTGGGATAATCATTCCTGGTACCTGTCGTCACCATTACCACCGGAACTTCAACCCAGTCGCTGTAGCAGATATTCTCAGGCAAACTTATCTGCCAATCAAAAAATCCATAATAGTACGTATCACCATACTCTGAAGACGAAATTTTACACACATCGCTGAATGTAAATGGATAGGCAAATCCGGTATTGCTTCTTTCCAGCCTTGGACTCTTATAACCAAGGTTCTTGATATTCTCAGCGGCATTGGTGTTCAGACTGTACAGTACACCAGCCTTACAATTAAAACCAAGATAGATTCGGTTCTTGCCTGCATGAATCAGATGTGTGGCCGATTGCAATACATTGGTGTCCCCGCGCAGGTGCAATTCGAATATTCTGACAGCTTCAATATCTGTATATACCGTTATGCTATCCAGTGTAAAATCCCGGTATGCCTCAAAATATGTACTTGGATTCAGGAAGGTCCCCGGATATGCGCCACCTGTATTGACCGGGCTTTTCATGCCACCCTTCAGGACATCATAGGGACGCTTGGTAAAGCTTCTGGCCCAAAAAGACCGCGCTGCACTGATCTTCTCAGATTCATAATTACGGCCTGATCCGAGAGGAACAGAATCATTTATATTATCATACCACAACGTAAGATCCAGATCCGAGTGCAGATTGGCAAGCCCGGGCCCGAATAGTGAATCAGCCCGCACAATGGGTAGCCTGGCCTCATCATTATAAATCAAATCCAGCGTATCGGTATAAAAGTCACGACAAAGGCCTTCGTAACGCGCATAATATTTACCGGCTTCATTCACCCTGATCCCGGAGGAAACTTCTTTCGTATTCCAATGCAGATCATTATATCCGAGTACCTTTAGATCAAGAATTTCGCCATTGCATTTAATTTGTTGGCCGGAATAGTTTAGCCTTGGATACTCCTCAGGATCTATCAGCAGGGTGGTATTTTCAGAGACTACCGGACAATTAAACCGGTTATAGCCGGTATAAAAATAACTTCCGGTCTTGTTCACAGTGATCGTGTCCTGATTATCTCCCGTATTCCAGAGAAGTTGGCTGTATTGAATATAACTTGTCAGTTCAATCTCATCACCCAGACATCGCTTGACAATTCCTCTTGGGAATATCTTGGTGCGGGGTGTTATGCAGGATCCCTCTCCTGCGAGATAAAATTGATCCACCGGAAGATCGTAATATCGGTCCAGGATTCCCGATGGCCATTGAATAAACATTGAATCAATCCGATCCGAACTTCCCAACCCGAAATGCGTATTTAGACTTTTCTGCAGTCCGTAGGAAGTACCTGCCTGCACTTCGCGAATCTGCCTTCCGCCACCACTATATATTATAATGACAGCCCCGATCCCATTAGGATTGGAATTTCTGCCCTTCATTCCAAAGCTTACCCAATGGTTTTTGGGATTCTGATTGAGCCATATCTTATCGGATACAATACTCGGGTTATTGATCAGGCTGGCATAACTCACATACAAATCAAGTCTTCCGTCAGCATCCAGATCACCCCAGGACATCGAAGTAAAATTGGGTTTATCGATTTTTAAATCAGAAATATGAAATCGACCTTGCCCATCATTCAGCCATAGCTCCACAGAAGTTCCTACACTGAGGAGATCAAGATCTGCATCATTGTCCCAATCTTCCAAAGCAAATTGAAAAGGGGTTGATTTCAAAGACAACCCGGATCCCAAGCCTTCATCCTTGAAGTTTCCTTCAGCTTGCTGAATGTATACATTGGCTGGTCCGTAATGATTGGCTACAATGAGATCAGGAAGACCGTCTCCGTTGATATCCCCTGAGACGCTTGTCCAGCTCTGTTCGGACGAATTAATCCCCATTTCGCGTCCTGTTTCGCTAAAGGTTGAGTCCTGTTCCTGCCTGTAGAAAAGATTGATTCTTCTGGGGTCGGTTCTTTCAGACGCCTTGGCGCTGCATTTGCTAATGTATAAATCGCCATCCCCGTCCAGGTCAAGATCTGACCAAAGACAACCGTAATTACCCTCTTCATCCTGCTTGATGTCACGGCTCAGATCAAGCCAGGTGTAATTATTAACCAACTCTCCATTTCTATTCTCAAAAACCCTTGTCTTGGCATTATCATCGCAGACGGTGTAATCAATCCAACCATCTCTGTTGATATCATAAAGGCTTGTTCCCTGGGAATAGAATCGTGAATCCTCAATAGTATCTCTGCGAAATCCTGCTGGGCTTTGATAAAATACCTGTATCCCGTAAAAATCTCCACCGATCAGAATATCATTCATTCCATTCCGATCGATATCGGATACGGCTACAGACCATAAGGATTGTGATGAGGTGTAATCGAGCTTTTTCCAAAAAAAATAAGCATTGCCGTTATTCAGTCCGATCCACAAAGTCTTTGTCTGATCCACCACAACCAGGTCATCATAGTAATCCCCGTTGATATCCGCCACGCCACACACGATGCCTGAGTGCAATTCATTGCGGTACCCCTGTTCGGAAAAAAACATAGACTGTTGCCCCTGAGATACCTTTAGGTACGGACACAAAATAACCATCGCGATCACCAAAATGGGAGAAGGGAAGATGGATTTCATATTAAAGAAATACAAATATATAGTTTATTAATATTTTTACACTTAAAATTATAAGTTAAGACCTTGAAGGGCAAAATTAGAAGTCTTCTCGAATACTATATCCATTCCGATACAATATATCGCCTCCATCCGCCCGGATTCTTCAATCTGGCTTGTCAGGTGTTTGAAAATGACGGTTATTATTACGATTTTGACCTCCTTGTTGCTGTATATCAAAAACTGATCCATATTCAGGAACCCATCCAATCATCTATTTTCGCAGAACAAAGGGGACAGGCAGGTCTGCGATTGGGTGACTTTGCAAGGAAGTCACTTCATTCACCTGCAGAACTCTACAGGCTCTATCATTTGATCCGATGGTTTGGCCCTTCATCCATGCTCGAATTAGGCTGCGCATTGGGATTGAGCAGTCTGTGCCTTAGGCTTGCGGCTCCAAAAGCTACACTTTATTCTGTTGACGGAAATCTACAATTTATTGATATCGCTCAGAGAACAAGCGCGCCATTCATTCAGAAGCCAATAGAATGGCTATGCCGGCCTTTTGATGAAGCCATTCTTCAACTAGACACTGCCAAATTCGACACTGTATTTCTAGACGGAGACCATCAATATGAGTCTACGGTGCAATATTTGGAAGCGCTACTACCAAAACTTGAACCGCGCAGTATGGTTATTCTGGATGACATCCACTGGTCATCGGATATGCACACAGCATGGAAAAGTATAAGGAGATGGCCGGTTTTCAGCGCAAGTCTGGAAAGCTACCGTTGGGGCCTGCTGTTTACAGATCAAAGCTTGAGTCCGGTCCATTTCAATTTGATACCGTCTCATTACAAAATCTGGCAGAAATTTATTTAAATGATACTTATCGAATAAGAAAATTCTGTGATCTTAATAATCCATAGAATTAATCGCTTTTATAATAAATCTTTACAACTCGTAATGTATGAGCAAAAACATTATCAACTAATTACATATTGTAAAGTAACCTTTACTCCGTGATAATGATGTTTTCGGTCTGTTTCCTACCCATGTCATCAATCATCCTGATAATATAATTGCCATAAGCAAGTTGGTCCGGAAGCTTAAGAATAAACTGCATTCCGGCTTCAAGAAATATTTGTATCTTGTTGAGAAATCTACCTTCCCTTGTATATAGGCTTACTTCAAGATTTTGATTAATATTTAAACTAGACAACAAACAGATTTGTCGGTTAGTGACAATCGAAGGATACACTGTAATGAAATGTTCAGGATTATTCCCTGGATCTTTTGTAATCAATTTATTGCAATCAGGAATAATGCATCCCTCTTCATCTATTTGAAACAGCCATGTGTGATAACTCTTTGAAAAACTGTCTGAACCAATTCCGGCAAATAATAGCTTATTATCTTTGGTTAATTTACCATCCAGGAGGTACTGACCTGAAATGGCATTAGTATCCAGTATAGCATACCGGAAGGTTCTCATCCATAGAGAATCTCCATGCTCGTTAAACTTATATACATACGAATTATCAGGAAAATCATATAAGCGACGTTTAATATTGCCATACGTATAAAATTCTGAAGCATTGCTGCCCTGAAACAGTCCCCTGTTAAATAGATGAAGGGAAGAATTAAGTATTGGATTATTTAACTTCTTTTGCCAGACGATATGACTAAAATCCGGATCAACATCGATGATCAAGGACTCGTTGTCGTAATATAATGAATCTGGCATCTTAAAAAATGCTTCACCGGCGTAAATCAGGTGGCGATTCTTATTCTCAATACAATTGGCATTGCTTGATCTGAAGTCATTTTTAAAATCAAGGTATTTGGTCTCAAAAAGCTTAAGAGTTGGGTCAAACCTCCGCCTGAACTGAATTGTCTTTCGGTATTGCGGATCAGAATAGTCATCAAGCTCACCCGTGACGGTATAAGTAGAATCAGCATTTTGAGCAAAATAGCAAGGATGGAAAAAAAGGGAAAGTGAATCGCCGTGGGCAATGCTGTTAATTCTTTTCCAATTATCATTATAGACATTAATGGAGGTAAACTGATCTCCTCCCCAGAATCCATCATCATATTCTATAATAGCTACTCTACCCCCTGGCAATTTGACTAATTTGGAAATAACGACGGCACTCTCGCTGCTTCTGTCAAGACCTACTTTTTGCTCCAGCCTGTTGGTTTCCGGATTGAATTCAACAATAGCACTATAATAATCATCGACATAAGCGATAAAGGCATAGGTGCTGTCCGTCACCCTAATCAGCGATTCCTTTACTATTTTATAGCTCTTTAACCAATCTGTACCTATACTGTCCAGCCTTTGTAAAACAGTGCCATTATAATCCAGCAGATGACCGGAAAGTTTTTTCGTGCCAAGTCTGTCACCAATATAGAAAAAGTAGTCATTATAAAGACCAAGTTGTACATATGTTTTTCCAATGATGGAATCCTCAAAAATTACTTTATTAAAATTTAGTTGCGCATGAGCCAAAGAATTTGCCCAGATAGCAAAGATTATTGGCATCCAATGTTTACTAAAAACTGACCTGGAAAAAATATTACTGATCCTGACTAACATATTAAATCTCTTGCAAAAAAATCCATTTTCGTCGGTCAACAACAAATATAAATAATCATCGTTTCTTTGCGAAATACTTTTTCATTGGCTCAAAATAATTATCCTTCCAGCCCTTCTTATATTGCATGTCATGATCTTCAAGATTGGAATGCCGGAGTATCAGTTTAGTGCCTCCATCATTCATTGGCAGGAGTTCAATCTCTAGCAATGAGTCATCCTGATGATGATCAAAATCAGAAGTTCTCCAGGATTGCATGATTCTCCTGTTTTTCTCCAGTTCGATATTTTCACCTTCTATATAACCATCCCAGGCTGAAAATTTTGACCCAGGCTTATCATTGATGCTTGCCGGCGCTCCGGTCATTGCACTGTGTGATTTGCTATTAAGCCAGGCTTTGTAAATAACTTCGGGCGACACATTGAACTTTGCTTCTATTCTGAATTCCATATTCACAATTTTATACGCAGTAAAATTACGTTAGTACGCTTAATTCTTTGCAGTAGATATTATTATTCTACAATATACCCGATTATTGAAATTATGTGAAATAACCTGCAAGAGCTATACAATTATTTTTTTCAGATTACGCAAGCACTTTTAACGAATCGGAAAAAACGAGCATTTTTTAAATTCATGTCTGAAGAATTATGGCCTTGACATGATTGATGGTCAGGAGATGATATTCTAATGGCAGGTATTTTCACAACACAAGGATTTCATCGCTATATCCCGCCCCATTCTCCAACCGAAATATTAAGCGCTAATTACAGTTTATAAGGTAAATTTGCCTTTTATTTAAAAAGCGAACATGCCGGTTGATGTTATTTTAGGATTACAGTGGGGTGACGAAGGAAAAGGAAAGATTGTGGACTACCTCGCGGATAAGTACTCTGTTGTGTGCAGATTTCAGGGAGGCCCCAATGCCGGTCATACCCTTTATATCAATGGAGAAAAAATTGTCCTCCATACCATACCCTCCGGAATATTTAGAGAAAATGTTGTGAACATCATTGGCAATGGAGTGGTACTGGACCCTGTTACCCTTAACCACGAAATTGGAGAAATTGCTTCACTGGTGCCGGATTTGCACGAAAGGCTAATGATATCTGACAAGACCCAATTGATACTGCCTACGCACCGTTGGATAGATATTGCTTCAGAAGCGGCCAAAGGCAAAGAAAAAATTGGATCTACCCTGCGCGGAATAGGTCCTTGCTATATGGATAAGACCGGAAGAAACGGTCTTCGCGTGGGAGACTTATTTTCTCCTAACTGGGAAAACGATTATCGTTCACTCAAAGAGAAACACCTTATTTTTTTACGACAGTTTCCTGAAGTTGAATTTAATCTGAATCAACATGAGACTGAATGGTTCAAAAGTATTGAGGACCTGAAACGTATTAAGGTAATCCAGGCCGAATATTTCCTGCATGAGAAATTGCGAAATGGAGAAAACATAATGGCAGAAGGAGCACAGGGCACCATGCTGGATGTAGACCATGGAACCTATCCATTTGTCACTTCTTCCAATACGATTACCGCTGGTGTTTGTACAGGTCTGGGCCTGGCACCAAAACACATTCAGCGCGTGATTGGTATCGCCAAGGCATATTGTACACGCGTGGGCTCCGGACCCTTTCCGTCTGAATTGCAGGATGAAGTTGGTGAGCGACTTCGCAAAGCAGGACATGAATTTGGATCAACAACCGGCAGACCGAGAAGATGCGGCTGGCTCGACCTCGTTCAACTCCGCTATAGTGTTATTCTCAATGGCGTAACAGATTTATGCATTACCAAGGTAGATATTCTCAATGATTTTGAAAAAGTTTGTATGACAACTTCATACGAAACTGCAAATGGAAGAATTGAACATGTCCCCTTTAACTGGAAAGACATACATTCCGTCCATAATATAGAATTACCTGGTTGGAATCAGGATATCTCAGGCTGTCACAATTACAACCATTTACCCAAAGCCTTAAAAGGATTTCTTGATCAGATCCAGACTCATTGTCAAACGCCGGTAAGCCTGCTTTCGACTGGTCCTGAAAGGGAACAGCTGATCTTCGGTTAATTAATTTTCGATTGCATTGTTGATAAAGGCGATATCTTCGCCTTGAAGTCCTCGTTCCAGGTGCTCTGCCAATAACAGAGAGAATAGGGAATCGTGTGCAAATCACGAACTGTCGCGCAACTGTGAAGTGATCTATTGTATGGTCACAAGTCAGGAGACCTGCCCGGAATGAACCCCCAAAAAGGGTTCGGACTTTTGTTACTACCGGCTTCGCGTCAAAGCATGGATGAAAAGAAATCAACATTCTTCCGTTGGTTATGTCATGAACCGGTTATTTTATCAGAGCATATAAACCGGAAATGATGACAAGAATTTCAATGATTGCGCTACTCCTGATCTTTTCAACATGGGATGTCTTTTGTCAGGATACAACTTCAGGACTGCTGCTTGACTCCGTAATTTACACTGCATTCCGCACTCCTGTTACTACTGAAAGATCTGGAAGAACAGTAGAAATATTGGATGTAAATAAAATTCAAAATGCGGGAATTACATCTTTTTCAGAACTCCTTAATTCTGAATCAGGAATTGGAATTGTCGGAGCAACTAATATGCCCGGACAGATCCAGAATATCTTTAGCAGGGGTACTGGATCCAATCAGACGAATATTCTGATCAATGGACTAAGACTCACCAATCCGTTTTCGACCAATAATGTTCTTGATCTGAGCGAATTGTCTTTATCAGGTGTCGAAAGAATTGAAATAACAAAAGGAAATCAATCTTGTCTTTACGGACTTTCATCTGTCGGCGCAACCATCAATATTATTACCACAACACCAACACATAGCGGCTGGAAAATAACACCTTCGCTGTTGACCGGAGCCTATAACAAACAAGCATATATTCTTAATCCTTCCATAGATATTGGATATAAGACCCGCCGGGGCTGGTCCTTTTACAGCGGTGGTTATTATTACACGACCAACGGTGCCAATGCAACCATTGATACAATTACAGACCCAAATGCGTACAAATTTAATAAATCTGACCGGGATGGTTTTACCAAAACCGATATCTGGCTTGGGACATCAAAAAAATGGAACAGACTTGATCTTTCTGTCTATACAAGACAGCACCTACAACATTCTCAACTGGACAAGGAGGCGTATTCCGATGACGATAATGCTTTTGCTAAAAGCAGGAGAGGTTGGGTACAAGCTGCGCTGAATTACAAAATCAACACACATTCTCTTATAAGTCTGCAATCCGGATATTCCACCCTGAAATACAGATTCTCAGATGATTCATCCGTTATCAACGCCCAAGCACTGACGGATGGAACTGTAGTTAGCAGCGACTACAAGGCATCTTCTCAGAATCATGAATTGCAATATAAATATTCATTGGATTTCTTAGACATCATGACCGGCCTTTCTGCTTATCAGGAAAAGATGAATTTTAATACCGATTTTTATTCGAGTGTTTTTAATTTTGGAATTAGAGACACGTTCAATAAGAGTAATCAGACTACAAGTGCCTTATACTCGCAGCTATGGTTTCATGGCCAACAAATTGCGAAAACCCTCAGGAATCTTGATTTAATTATTGCCGGCAGAATTACACACCATTCACAATTTGGATGGATTTATTCGGCTGACTTCAATCCTTCCTATCATTTTGATCATTCCACCATTTTTGGAAGCATATCTTCAGGAATCACTGCACCTTCGATATACCAGCTGTATTCTCCAGAAAATAATTTTGGAGGTACTTTTACAAGGGGCAATCCGGATCTAAGGCCCGTGACTTCTGTGCATTATGAGACCGGATATCGTTTTAATCCTACATCAAAAACATCTTTAACAGTTTCAGCATTTGCACTTCTTACCAGAAATGATATTGAATATGTTTATGTATGGAATAGGAACAAGCCTATTCAAGATCTTCAATTTGATGATTTTAGAGGTGATACTTATCTCAATATAGGAAAAACATCTGTTCGTGGGTTAGAAATCGATTTCAAAACAGCCTTCCTTCAAAAATGGCAAGCACGTATTCAATCATCAATATTTAATGGCGGAACCCGGTATGACGCTTCACAGGTTAACGATGCACATACTGGACCAGCATGGATACAATTGTACAACTCAGGCAAGTTTGTTTCAACTACAGCGGATCAGTCGGAGTTGATCAGAAGGCCCAGTAAGATTAAGTTACAGTTACAATACCAAATAAACAAAAAAACAGGTATTTCTATCCAGCATTTATATACCAGCAGAAGATATGATTCTTATTATAACGAGCAGAATGGACCAATCGGCGCGTTGAATAATGAGCTATTAAAACCTTACCAAATCACCAACGCCAATATAGACATTAAATGGAGCAAACACTTGAAGACAGTGCTAAGATTTGAAAATATTTTCGATTCAAAATATAGCGAAATAAGAGGTTATGCTTCCAGAGGTCGCGGAGTTTATTTATATGTCACAGCGGATATTTTTTCATTAAAATGATCAGCATGCAATTCGTTGCACAATCCCCTTGACATAATCAGAATTCCTGCTGATATTACGAATAACATGGGGTGTATTCGAAGGAACCTCAAAATAGTCGCCTGCTTTAAACCGGGCGATGACGCCACCAAAATCACATTCACATTCGCCTTCAAGTATTAAAAAACTTTCCCTGAAGGCCGACTCTTCATGGCCGGTTTCGATTAAACTTCCGTACAGCCATACCAGTGAAATTTCGTGATTTGGTCGATCAGAAATCACTCTAAAGGCCATCGAATCATCTCTGTGATCAGGATCAAGACCCTGAATGGCCTTACGCCATGCGCGAACATCAGCGTGTTGATTAATCTGCGGAAAATTTTGAAGATCAAACGAGGACTCATTTTGCAATGAACCGAGCTTATTCAGAATCTTTGATTTTAGATCACCCTTTGGTTCAGATTTCAGTTTAGCTAATTCAACAAATATTCGTTCAATTTCAGTCCCAATGTCTGGATAAAGCCTGGCCAAGTCACCAACTTTACGCATTTCTTCAGGTTCAAGCGTACCGAAACAATACCCCTCTAACAAACCTGATTCTATAATATTTGATATTTCTTCATTCATTCATTTTCAATTTTCTGCCTCAGTCTCCTGAGTGCCGTTCTTGTTCTGCTTTTCACAGTGCCGAGAGGAAGCCCCAATTTATCCGCTACTTCCTGTTGGGTAAAACCCAGGAAGTATTGCAGATCGATGAGCTGCCGCAAAGAACCTTCCAGGGATCCTATCACCTTATCGAACCCCAACCAGTCTAAATTTTCACTTTCGACACTATACCTGCTATCAGTTACGAGTTTTTCTTCACTTTGGATCATTTGCCTTCTGGAAAAATATGCAGATCGTGCAAAATCGATGGCAATATGCCTTGCAATGGATACCATCCAGGTATAAAGACGGCCTAATGCCGGGTCAAACTGGTCTATATTTCTCCAAATCTTTACAAAACAGTCCTGAAGTAAATTTTCAGCATCCTCTTCCTGAGAGACAGTGCGCCTGATCACCATAAGGAGATTCTCACCATACATGTCATATAGTTCAGCATAAGCTCTTTGTTCCCCTTTCTTCAAGAGATCTACCAGTTTATCTTCCTTTTCTTGCGTACTCAGATTTAATGAGGTTATAGACAAAACTATAAAAATATAATTACATGAGCAATGTAACCCATATAATAGGATTTGTTTGAATTTCCCCTATAAAAATAATCTAATGACCAATACAGCATTCTACCCGAATATTAACACATTCAGTTGAATTACAATGACTTAAGTCATCAGATGCCGTAACACAATATTTTTGGGCATGCCTGACTGCAGCAATCGGATTGGCACAATTAGTACAAGTCAAACCTGATGATGGTTGCCAGTGAAATAAATAAGTGGCTTTCGGATCTCCGCCTGAAACTTTGGTATCCAACTGGATAAAGCTACCTAAACTGACTGTAGTATCTTTAGTGACTGTAATACTAAACGGGGGTCTCTTTGTAATAGTAAAAGTATCACAAATTGTTCGCTCGCAACTATCTACCGCACAGCATGACACCATTCCGAATTGGTTGAAGCTAGTCGTACGTCCAGATTGTCCATTACTCCATTGATAGTTCTTAAATCCGAACGGAGCGCTAACTGTCAAATCAAAGGCCTCACAGAATGATGTATCCTCCCTTAACTTGAAGAGCTGCGGTGACTGAATAATAGCATGTAATTCAGTTATTGAATAGCATGAACCCTTTGGCTTACTGGCGTAATAAGTACCCGAGAGGACTATTTTCTGTCCCTGGAAATTAAAATCAGAACATGAGACCGTATCAATTCTCACTGTATCATTAATGCAGCAGGAAGGATAGGCTACATTAACATAAATACCATCATCTTTGCTGCTAATTTCATTATAGTGCTCCACCTCAACAATAAAAGAATTCGGAGGAAGGTTTTTTAATAAAAAAACATCACCATCTCCCCCACCGGGTGTATTCACATTAAAATGAATTTCATTTCCAAGATTCGTTATATTAGTTGGACTCCATAAATTCCGAGCATCTCTAAAAACAACACAAAGACTATCTACCTGTAATAGATTCAATGATTTATCAAAGATTCGTAATTTTCCAGTTTGGGGACCTGAGTAAATTGCTTCATTCGGAAATTCACCTAAGAATATTAATAAATTTTCATCAACTTTTATGGAATCTAATATAATTTTATGAATGAGCGTGTTAACACCTGTCCTTCCAGGCATCCATAAGGTCGGAACTAAGGGTATTGTTTTAGGATAAATATTTGAAGTACTTAAATTAATATTATTAAATAAAGGAAATTGAAGGCCAGTATTAGGGTCTAAATTTAATTTGAAACTTCCGACTTTAGTGAAGCCCCTATACATTGTTTGATTTAATTGCTTGTATGATGGCCAATCAAGAGTATCACAAGTTAAATTACATGGATTGGTACAATTTTCTTCTTTAACAGAAAAGCTATCACGGTGCATACCGCAAAATGTAGAGTACTCCGCCCAAAAAGTCCCCCCCTGATAAATTTTTATTTTAGGCCCTGATTCGCCATTTGCCCACTTGGCGGATAATGAATCCACGTTAAGCTCCAGACTATCCCCTTTGCAAATTGTCAGATTAGTTCTGCTGGAAGTGTTAAAACTTGGATCGCGTGTATAATTTAGTTCCACCACCGAGTCACAACCTCGATAAGATCTCAAAGTGTCGAGGTAAATTCCGCTGCCATTGATTTTAGTTCCCTTAAAAACTATTTCTTTGCATCCTACTGAATCGATTCTAACATGACTTGCACAACAATCTGGAAGACCGATGTTAATGTAAATGCAATCATCCGATGAGCCAGATCCATTGGTATGTTCAAATTCTATTAAATAAGATTCACGAGGGAGGTTTTTAAAAAACAGAATTGAGCCGTCCCCTCCGGAATTATTTATGCGAAATGCAAGTTCAGTACCTGAATTAAGAACCGAAGTTGGATTTAATACCCCAAGAAAATCTTCTCCGATCAATTCAATATTACTGATATTTAGCTGTTTATTTGACTTATCGAATATTCTTAATTTCGAAGAGCTGTTAGGGTAATGAAACGGATTGGGTGATGATCCCACTAATAAAATTAATTCCTGAGAAATATTAAAATTCACTGTTAAATGATGCAAAAGTGTTACAGAACTTCCGCCTCCAGGCATCCAGGGTGTTGGCATCTTACTGATTGTTTTCGGGGATAGTGTTAGATTTGAAAGTGTTATTGAATTAAGCATCGGATTTGTCAACCCTGTCTTTGGGTCCAGATCAAGTTGAACGTTGCCTGAGCCAATAGTACCTTGAACCATTGAACCTCCCCCATAGCTCCATTTTGTCCACCTAATGGAATCACAATCCGGGAGCGTTACCAAACGGTTAAGATGACAACTTGTATGCCCGAGTTCGAAGGATTCTGAATACGCAAACGTAATATTACTTAACAGCCCGAACAAATAGATAATTGTCATCAGTCTATGAAATAATAAATTATATATATTAATAAAATATATGTGTTTCAAATTATTAAGTGAATTGTATTTCAAACAATTCAAATATAATCATAATTGCAATGTATCCGTCCAATAAACTGCCTATATGCCTGGAATAGAACAGGTAATAGCTTTGCGAGAAATAGGAAAATGATGACAAAGCAAGAGATTGAACTTCTTAGAGAGGAGTTAGCTGGCAGTGCGC
>JAIBCI010000063.1 GCA_019694255.1 Saprospiraceae bacterium | reverse complement strand
TGCGAACCTGCATATTGTTAACTCAGGCTGGGCCGCCTGGCTGAATGCCAGTCAGGGTGTTGGCAAGAATATATTATTCAGCGGGATCATCAAATTTCAAACCAGAAATAATGCATTGATTGATCGCAACACCAACAGTATTGAAGGAGGTCTCAACATGCGATACGGTAATCACAGATACAACATTTTTGTTGAATTATTTGCACCCTTCCACCTCAATAATGAAGATCTACTTAAAGAAAAGTTTATGTCCTTCGGTGGAGACTGGCGCTTTAGCCGCAATGTCATACTCAACTACGGCGTCCGTTTTATTTTTAGCTCTGATAACAAAATAGATAATATCGTCCCGGTGGTCAGCCTGTCATGTATGATGAGATGAACAAATTCTTAATAAAATAAAAATCGCATAATTACAAATAAATAAAACCCAATTTAAATACAATTAATTATGAAAAAGAATATTATTTCATTGAAATTTTTTACACTGTTAACTGCCTTTTTAGCACTTTCCGTGGTCGATTTATCAGGTCAAATACCTAACTTCACACGTCCAGCCAATGTCAATGATCTTAAGGTTCAGTATATTTCAATTGCCGTGCAAACCGCCAATCTGGAAGACGCCGGTACCGACGATGATGTATACATACAATTAAACGACAACATGAAGCCCTTTTATCTCAATAAACCAGGTGATGATCTCGAAAGAAATCAAACCGATTTCTACATGTTCGGAGATCCTGCGATTAAGACTGTGAGGGACATTAAGTACCTAAAAATTGGCAAAAGCGGAACCAATGCTTGGGCACTTAAAAAAATATCACTGGACGTTAATGGCGGAACGTTATTCAGCACATTATTTCAACCATTATGGCTTGACAACACCACGGGAAAAAGTCTGACAAAGGTAATTGCTGGTTCCACACTCGCGAGTTCATTCACCAACATGTATTCGCAACAACCCAATATTCATAAGGTAGAACAGATCATGCCCTATCCAAAAATTAAATCAATCATTGAATCCATTATAGGCAGTGGTCTATTAAAAATCACATCTCAAACCGTTGTCAATTGCGCCGCCTGGGGAAATACCACTGGAATCAATACACTATTTGGAGAAGCCGTGGAACTGGCCTACGAGGCACCAGATAAACTTAAGGTAGATCTTGACCTCCAATACAAGCTCAATAATGCGCCTAACCCTGAGTTTGATGTGGATATCGTTCTAAAAAATGTAATCAATACGGTGCCAGGCAATATCATCATCAGGCCGGAATCAAGCTGGGGAGCCTACGGCAATTGCCTGGATCAAGAACAGATTAAAAAAAGGCTTGAAGCTGCTTTTAGTCGGGTTTTTAACATTAGTGTAAAAACACATTTTGATAGCTCAGGTAATTTGATCTATTACTAGAATAACTTGATTATACTTATTAAACATATGCCTCATTCACTGACGTAAATTAATGAAGAATATTGAAAGAACTCAGAATCTAATAAATGTTTCAATAACCACTTCACTGATACAGTGTAATTATTATAAGAGTAATCTCGACTGATCAATTTTTGAGAGAAGTCAAAGAGGGTATTTTAAATTCCTTGATTAAGCTGATCCAATTGACAACCAATTTACCTGATTGCTAGTATTGATTGCAGTGCGCGATTAAAGGCTACTTATCCTTGAAGACTATCCGCTACCCTCTTCAGTCTTTGCCGCACTTCATCTGCCAGTGATGCCAGATTATTGTTATTGACCGAACTCATGGCAGCCACCGGATCAACGATGGCCACACTGACGCTGTGATCCTCATTCTCTTCGACTACGACGCTACAAGGCAGAAATACACCGATCTCACCCTCAATGCTCAGCGCCTTGTGCGCAAAGTGCGGGTTGCAGGCTCCCAAAATTTTATATCGTCTGAAATCGACATCGATCTTCTTTTTGAGCGTATCCTGGACATCGATTTCGGTCAGCACGCCAAAACCCTCTTTTTTGAGTTCATCTGTCACAGACATAATGGCTTCATCAAAATTTTTGCCGGTCAGCACTGCTTTGAAATAATATGACATAAAGAAAATTTATGGTAAAAATAAGTAGTATCCATAATTTACCCCAAAACAGGAGTTCTCCAACACTATTCTTGCCATTGCATCTTGTATGGATTACTTTTTCATTTTCGTTTCATAAATATTAATCCATTCTTTGGCACTGATTTTTTTCATCAATTCGCCAATGAGCATATAAGGTATATCATCCAATTTTTTGAAGCGGATACAACTTTTACCCATGTCCAGTTTTTGCTTGCTGTGCTTGGGAAACTCTGACACGAACCATTTCATTAATTCAGGATCAGCATAAATTCCCATATGGTAAAAATTAATGGAGTTCTTCTGTGACGCAATACCTGCAAACGGAAGTGGTTCGCTGGGCTTGCAATGATATCCCGCAGGGTACAACGAATGTGGGATAACATAACCCAATCCGCCATAACTGATGGCTGCTTCAAAACCCTTCGGCAGATTCTTTACAATTACATTGTGAAGTTCGTTGAAAGACGCCATTCTTTCTGCTGGCACGTTTTTGAGAATTTCGTCTACTGTGTTACCGGTGGCTTTCATTGTTGCGCGATTAAATATTTTGAATCCAATGGATGAAGATGAGTTGATTTCAGCATTGCCGAATCGGCACAAAATTAGTGCAGACTTAGCTATTTACAAAGCCTTGCTGCCGGGTTCAATAGCGAGAATTACACTGCCATTTCGCAATGATTAATGCGCTTGATCATGGTGAACCAAAGCGAATGAAAATTTACCTTGTACTCATTATTTGTATAATAAAAGTAAACATTGATGTCATCGCTTCTGAACATTCATCGTTGAATCCAAACATGCTTAAGTCAGCAGTCTGCTACCAACAATCTATTCATTACTATTTGCGATACGCGGATAAACCCGGCGTACATGAATTCTTAATTGCCGATCAATTGGGTTCGCAGCAATTCCATTGACAGCATGCAAGCCGCTTCGATGTTTCGGTCGCGGTTGCGGCTGAGCCGAAGACGTCTTGAGACCTGCTTTTCTGCACTACCCGCAGCGATAAACACAGTGCCAACAGGGATATCTTCAGTGCCTCCTGATGGCCCCGCGATGCCCGTTGTGGCGATCACCCGGTCCACATTCATAACCTGTGCAGCGTGTCGCACCATCGCCTCTGCCACCTGCGCACTGACCACGCCGTATTCTGCAATCAGGGAAGGATCAAGACCCAGTAGATTGATCTTGGACGCTGTCGCATAAGATACAATTCCCGATTTGAAATAATCTGAACTACCCGGATTCGCGGTTAATTTGGCAGCCAATGCACCGCCGGTGCAACTTTCTGCTGTGCCAAGCGAGAGCCCTCTTTCCATCAGTATTTTGCCTAGTTCCAGGGCCAGGTTGGTATCTCCCTCGCCGTAGATCATCGACTTTAGTTCTTCACGAATCTTTTGGGTGAATGCATGCAATGTGTTTTTGAGCAACTGTTCATCGTGATGAATTCCGGTCAATCGCAGTCTTACCTGCGAGATTGCCGGCAGATAGGCAATGGAGATGTATTCGGGCATGTCTTTCAACAGGGGCTCAATGCGAAGCGCAATGTCCGTCTCACCATAACCTACCGTACAAAGCGTTGCGTGATGACAACTCAAGTCTGCTTTTTGATGACGTATTCGTGGCATCAATTCTTCGCGCAGGATGTACATCATTTCATCCGGCACACCGGGCATTGCCACATAAATTTTGGCGTCTTTTTCCATCCATAATCCCATGGCGGTGCCAACTTTATTGGGTAAAAGCAAAGCATTGGACGGTATCATACACTGGGTCGTGTGTGCATCAGTCAACTGCAAACCCCGGGCTTCAAAAATGGAACGGAGATGGTTATAATTTTCTTCGCTGAAGTGTAGCGAAACATTAAAAAATGCAGCCAATTCCTTCTTCGTCACATCATCGCGCGTCGGACCCAACCCACCGGTCATCAGAATCAGTTCACTGCATGCAGTCGCCTGCTGAAGCGCGTAAGCAATTTCGGAGGAAGAATCGCCCACACTCCATTTGCGAACTACCGGTATAGCGAGTTCACCAAGCGCTCTGGCAATTTGTGCTGAATTGCTATCGATAACCTGACCGATGAGCAGTTCATCGCCGATACTGATAATGGATGCGCGCATTATTTTTAATTTTGTTAAAATTAACATGAATCGTTACCGTAAGTTTAGGAAACAACCATAAACTATGAATCATTAAAATCCTGGGAATAAGCAGATGAACTTTTAATCATACCTGGAGTTCATCAAATATGTTTTACGCTGTAACATTCTTACCTGAATAAATTTTATTTGAAATACAAACTCATCTTTCTTTTTTTGACTTTCTCGATTGCCTGTTCGGTCATCAGATCAGGCAATGAGATGGATGAATTTCCAGAAAAGGTCAAGAGTATCAGGTGCTTTGACCCTGAGGCCGCCTTTCAGTTAGGTCGGTTATTGTTTTACGATCCGGGGATTTCGTCGGATAGTAGCATCAGCTGTTCTTCGTGTCACTCATCCTACAATGCCTTTGCCCACGGGGATCACCGACTGAGTCACGGTATCCGGGGCAACATTGTCACACGCAATGCACCGGGCCTGTTTAACCTCAGCCTGCAACCTATGCTGATGTGGGATGGAGCAGCTAACAACCTGGAAGACCAGATGCTGATTCCAATCCACCAGCCCAAGGAAATGGACAGTAATTTCAGAAAGATACTGGCGCACTTAAGCGGTCATTCTTCGTACACTGATCTTTTTAATAAAGCGTTTGGTTCGCAACCTGATAGTGTCAATACCCTCCATGCCCTTGCCGCCTTTCAGCTGCGTCTCATCAGTCAACACAGCCGGTATGACAGCGTGCGTGCAGGGCGCAAGCGTTGGACTTCGCAGGAAAAAAATGGACTTGCTATTTTTAAAGAACATTGTCAGCGCTGCCATGTACCACCTGCTTTTAGTGATTACAGCTTTCGTGATAACGGACTCCCCATGGATCCCCAGCTCAGAGACAGCGGAAGATTTGTCGTGACAAGGGAATCCAATGACTTATTTTGCTTTAAGGTACCTTCTTTGCGAAATCTTAGCTATACGGCACCGTACATGCACGATGGGAGGTTTGACAACCTCAGACAGGTGCTTTTGCATTACGCTTCCGGTAAGATTATGCACGGTGATAGCCTGCTTCGAAAAGGCATCGCGCTCAATTCCAAAGAAAGGACGGATCTGATCGCATTTCTGCTGAGCCTCAATGATCCTTCTTTTGTTCATGATACCAATACAATGTATCCCTCCCGATGGGTACAAGATCATCACGAGTAACTTAATTTTGTATTAAATTGAATCATCATGTCCAGGATTATTGCCTTGCTCTTGCTTTCTTATGCTATCGTAGACGCCCAGGTCAGCCCGGCGATCAGCAGTTGGCTGCAGAATACGACCAAGACTGGCTCTTACTATACCAATGGCAGTAGCACGACGGTCTCCAACGGCATCCTGGTCAATTGCCAAAAAGTTGAATACTCTTCCAACTGGGTTTATGTGACGACGCACGGGATTCCTGCGTATCCAACGGGTCCTTTTCTGGATGGTAATCCCTCCATTGCCAGTGATCAGAATGCCATCTTCCGCCTCAGTCTGAAACCTGTCAAAAATACGGGTACCCTTTCCGCCACTACAGGCGGCAACATTGGCATCTTTATCAATGGTGTCGCGGTTTTTGATTTTCGTGATGGCGTGGGATGGAACACCCAGGCCAACGCATTATGTGGAGGTCCCGGTAATCCACCATGCCCCGGCGGTATGGGTGTACTTACATCGTGGAACAGGGACGCGGTCGTCGCTGAACGCAAGGGATTTGATTGTGCCAAAGGACACCCCGCCATGGGCAACTACCACCATCACCAGAACCCCAGTGCCTTCAAGCTGGACCTCAATAATGTATCCAATGTCTGTAGCCTTTACGATGCAGATGGCCTCTATGTTCTTGACAGCTCCAAACATTCGCCTTTGATTGGCTATGCTTATGATGGTTTTCCAATTTACGGTGCCTATGCATACAAAAACACCGATGGCACCGGAGGTATCATCAGAATGAAATCAGGCTATCACCTGCGTAAAATCAGCGATCGCACCAAATGGGCCGATGGCACCGATGTGCCGGATGGACCTCCAGTAAACCAAACCTATCCACTGGGGTATTTCCGTGAGGATTATGAGTATATCACTTCCACTTCAGCTGATGTACTTGACGAGCATAACGGACGCTGGTGTGTCACCCCTGAATATCCTGCGGGAACCTATTGCTATTTTGCAACTGTGGATGAAAAATGGAATTCAGCATATCCTTATCTCATCGGCCCGACATTTTATGGCGTTAAGAATGGAAGTAAGGTCACCGGCATCAATGAACAAACGACTGTATACAAGGTCGTAACCGAAAATGTAAACACTACAAATACATTGCAGCTCAATGTGTTTCCCGTTACCCGCAGCGAACTTATCGTCGTGCAAAGCGAATCCTATTCGACAGAGGATATACCGGTCAATTTAATAAACGAACAGGGTCATGTGTTGCAACACACTGAAATCAAAGCAGGAAGTACGATTGCATATTTTGATACACAGACATTGTACGACGGCTTGTATTTTGTTCAGGCCGGAAAAAATAAAAACCCCGCAACATTTAAAGTGATGATCATCCGGGATTAGAAAAAACAGAATATTTTCTAATGAAATATTATGAGATAAAAGTTTTATTTCAGAATTGATTTTTTTCTTGATTTAGGCTTCCTTTTGTAGTACATTTACCAACGTGGTTTCAGAATGTTCTGAACACCATCCTAAATACAGTCGTATGAAAAAGATCATCATATTCATCGGCATTGTATTGAACACCCTTCAGATTTCAGCACAGTATTTTCCTGAGGCAGCATCCAAAGTGTATATCACCAGCCGCAATGCAAATCCGTATTTTGCGCCTTTTCTCGATTTGGTCGGCGCTTCAATGAACAGTATGGCTTTCTCATTGCAGAAACCGGATACAACGCACCATTTTCATTTTGCCATCGGGGTGAATGCGAGTTATTCGCCAGTCTCCGCGTCCATGAAAAGTTTTACCGGATTTACAGAGTCTCCTTACAGTCCTGAAAAAAGTCTAACGCTTCCGACAATTTTTGGAAAAAATGAAAGTGGAATTCTTTATGATTCCAACGGGAATGCTTTTGGGTATCCCGGAGGTTTCGACATCACACATATCATCCTGGCCTATCCTTTCATACAGGTCGGCACATTATATCATACCAATTTTAGCGGAAGATATTTTGGCGTGGATATCAACGGAGACCTGAGGCGAATACGGATTATTGGCTTTGGTCTAAACCACTTTATCAGCGACCATTGGAAAGCAAAAAATTATTTTATTTCTGCGGGCCTGAATTACACCGCTTTCAATCTTGGTGAGTATCTCAAGGGCCGTCATTACATGGCACAATTGAGCGGTGGGCAGACCTTTCGCAGGTTTAACTATTACGGTCATATCACATGGCAAAAAGGTTTGTATAACCTTTATTACAATGATCAGGAAACAACCGGTAAAGCAACGGTTGATAGCAAGAATAATGTGCGGATCGGCGCAGGAATGAGTTACCGTCTCCGTATGATCAGAATTCAATGTGAAGCTTCCGGATTCAATCCTTTGACCGCCGCCGCGGGTCTGGCGCTTCAATTTTAATCAACATATAAAATTCATCACGATGAAAAAGAAACTGATATTCTTCGGTCTGATTATTTCGCTCGCCCTTGTTGCCGGATGTGAAAAAGTCAAAGTGAAGTGGGAATTACTGACAAGCCCTTCGATTAAAGAGATTGGTGAATTTGATAAATCTTCTATTAACCTCAGCAAATCGATTACCAAGACGGATATTGCTTCCAAAGCCAGGCTCGAAGGGAATTATGAAATCAGCAAGATCAATCTGAAAGAAGTCTATGCTTACCTGACGATCGATGAAAATAATGTATATCCGGACAGCGTCACATTTGAAGTAACCTGCGATGCCTTACCTTTGGGACCTACCCACAAGGGCAGTTTTAAAATTAAGCCGGGCGTAACGTATAAAAATCTCAGTGAGATCAAAGTGCCATTGCCCCTCGTGAGCCTGACTGCTCTGGACATTCTTAATTCAGCACTCAACAGGGTGATCAAGAACAACTCCACAATCAACTTTTCGATGAAAGCAACAGCCTATCCGGCAGGGGTTTCTGTTAAGGGCTTTGCATATATGCATATCGAAATGGACGTGAAGTATCTTAAGTGCGTGGATACTTACGAATTTGTCGGGGTCGCTGTGTCCAACAGAGGTCCATGCGATTAATAATCTGCATTCTGCACCGTTCAAAATATCGAAGAAAAATAAGTGCTGATGGTATTTCAGACCGCTTATTCAAGCAAACGGCCGGTCAGTGTTGAGACCGGCTGTTTTATTATTATATGGATGTTTTGTCATTGATCTACTGGAGAATTCTTGCCAAAATCTCAACAAAATCAGAATTGATAAAAGTAGTTCAGTTTAACAATATTCCTGTCAATACGTATATGCTCAAGATCATCGTTGATTTCATTCAGTACAATATACAGATAAGACAGCGGTTTGAATTCCCACTGAAGTTTGACATAAATCCTGGATCTTCTATCCAGGTTTCTAACCTGATAAAATCCGGATAAATGAAATTTCGGATTCAGCGAGTACGTAAAGCCCGGCGTAATGAGATGTATCCGTTCAACAATTTTGTTTACCCCAATTTTATCCAGAAGAATGTAATTCCATTCTGCATATACACTAAAGTGGGGTACAAATACCCAGGTCAGGCGTGGGTTAATTTTAAACAAGCTTCCGTCATAATACTTTCCAAAGCGGGTTTCAATCTTATAATTAAAATGCTGAGAAGGATCGCTGGTATAATTCAACCAGGCAAAATTTGAATGATAGTTGCCTGAACTTAGTTCTGAGTTGTAAATCGTAAACGGTTCTCTTACATGGTCACGGGTAATAAATTGAAAATAGGAGAACTGCGCGCCATGTCTTGAGGTCCACCGAAGGGGTATCAGTCGATACTGAAACGTGAAAGGAGAATAATCATCTGCATAAAAGTAATAGTCGAGTTCAATACCCGGATTAATCAGGCGAAAATATTTATTCAATTTACCTTGAGGCCAGAAGTTCTTATCCGCTCCAATAAAATGTTCAATTGTGTTGGGTCCGTATAGAAATCCAAGAGCAGGATTATAATTGCTGGTTAAGATTGCTGATGATAAAAGCAGCCAGTATTTTTTCTGATCAATCTGCAAGAAAGCGGTACCGGCAAATCCGGAAGACTGTTGAGCTTTAAAATTGTTACTGAAAGAAGTTACGATTCCGGAAATCAGCGTCTGATGAACGTATTTAAAGTCCAGACTCATTGTCCCGTTGGTGGAATTATCGTGCGGAGCTCCGGAAAATGCCGTCTTGAACGTGCCCAGACCAGATACGGTCATTCTGTTATTGAATCGATATTTATACGCCAAAACACCAATCTGAGCAGCCCGGCTTCTGGTAGAATCAGATTCGCGTTGTTGAACCATTAAGGCGCCTATTCTTTGGTTCACTCCATTCCAGATGTATCGAACCCCAAAATCCAAACGCTGTGGAATACCATAGGCATCAAGACCTATGGCCCGTGATGTGAATGGAATAAATGACGATTGATCTCCCAGGTGAAAAGTACTGGCGCTCTCCAGAAAAAACTGTCGTTTCTCTGGTAAGAAAACCGAAAACCGGCTTATATTTAATAGTTCCTGGTCAGCCTCAGTCTGTGCAAAATCCGTGTTGAGGCTAAGATCAATCACGGCATTTGGCTTATAGGCCAATTTGGCGTCAATGCCTGCTTTTATCTTATACAAATAAGCAGATGACAATGCTTCCCGGTTGGCTTCAACCAATGCATAAGGTCTCATCTGTAAGTTGAGTGAAGGCTTAGGATAATTAACCCCGGTAAGGTAAGCAGGCTGCACCATTCTGAATTTTGGAAGTTGCCTTTGATATGCAGGAAATGAGCTTACTTCATTGTCTCTCCTGGCTACCCTGAGCATGCATATCCCTGCTTTGGAATGCTCATGAATACCCGCTTTATACCGCAAGGCTTTGAATGGAATTTGCATCTCTGCAATCCAGCCACTATCTGTTCTGATGGTCTTTGCTGAAAAGTTAGTGTTCCAGTCTGCGTTTCGTGCAAATCCGTAATTATATACCTCCATGTCATTCAAATTGCCGAATGGCGTAACGGCAAAAACAGTTGCGACATCCCGCCTGTTTTCAGCGTCAAAGCCTACAGCAAAACATTCAGTTCCTTCGACATCAAAATCCCGAAGAAGGTTGGTTATTCTAACGCCGCGATGCATGAGCGAATCCTTGCATTCCACACCCAAATACAAATTGTTCTTGTCAAAAAGAACCCTAACAGTTGTCCCAAATTGCGCCGGAAGACCTTCTCTGGGTTCTGAGGTAATAAAGTATTTACAAGGAACCGCAATTAGCCAATCTGGCTCATTCAGATGACCATCCAACTTGATTTCCGTTTGTATCATCGAGGCAGCAATAAGAAGAGAATCTCCAACAGGAATCCTATCCTGCGCCACTCCAAAATTGAAGCATATTAAACTGCACAAGCAACCAAGCAGGATTGTCCAACGGCAACTCATTTTCGGAAGCTTATGGCTGATTGTATTCTGCTGATCAGAAGCTGTTGATGGCTCTCTGCTTCCGGATTTGCCGGACTTGCTTTTCGAATTTGTCTCATGATCCCAAGCATCTGCTGATAGGCCGCACTTTGTACCGCAGAAGAATATTCGCTGTTTTTCTCAAGCATTTTATCAAGCCTAGTAATATATTCGCACTGCAGGTTTTTTCTTATATGACTGATTGGTTTCTCCAGGTCATCCAAAAAAATTGCATCAGAAATATCGGATAACATTTCTTCAAGGCTATAGGAATTACCATAATAGCCGGAGTTGACAATCCTGTCAAGGATTACCGGATTCAGCAATTTGTCCAGTATCTTTTGTTGTTGACCAAGTATTTTCCCTGTTACTTTTGGGTCATTGGTTTCATAGTATTTATTTTCGTAACCTCTTCTTTCCGGAAGCATCATCGGATAGGATTTCTTCAAAAAATTATACGCTCCAGGCCCAAATACCATTTCTCTCAACAACGAGATCGCTTCGTGTTGCTTTTCCATAGTTACAGGAATAAATCGCGGTGAAAGGCTGTCTTCTTTACGCTGGGTACGAGTAAAATGGACACCCCCTACTTGTGCTGCGATAATCAACGCATTTCTTAAGTAATTTGCAAACAATACATTCTGTTGTGAATATAACTTTTGGGTTGAGGATTCTCCCTGCACCCCGTTTCGCGATAAGTTTTCTGAGACGCGACGTAATTGCTGCATCCTGTGGTATGAAAAATATTGAGGTTCAGAACTCATATCAAATCTTTGAATCATAGGGTCAAAACCCGCATTCGATTCATCTGATGCATCTGAATCCATACCGAAAGCATGTTCCGGAATTTCCGAACTTAAAGCAATGGAAGCAAGCCTTTTTTCTTCAGCGATCGAATCTTTGAATCCGGTCGAATAGCCATAATATATTGCCCATTCATCGTACAGCCCAGGTTTGTATTGAATGTAGTCATGCTGGTGTGCGGTAGTATCGCTTACCACTGCTGTAAAATAATCCATCACCGAATTTGATAATCCTTTACTTGCTGTAATGTCAGCCCTTTCAAGGTCTGCTAATTTCAGCATTGAAGATCCTTTGAAATTATGGGTGAGTCCAAGTGTATGACCAACTTCATGACTTACCAGGTATCCTATAAATTGTGATTTCATTTTCAGGAGTTCCTTCTCAGTGAGATGATCTCCTGACAATACTTCAGCAAGGTACAAGTCGGAAGAGACTGCTCCTGTTACCTCGCAGTGATTCATACGCAACATTCCATTTGGTCTCTGCTCAATCAGGTCATCTACAACTCCCCTATTCAATACAGAATAATCAAGTGTTATATCAGTCCCGATGATCTCACCTGTATAAGGGTTATGTATATTTGGCCCATAGCCAATGAGACCGGTGGCACCACCTGTTGTCCATTCGATCATGTTGATATCAAGATCATCCGGGTCATATTCAGTATCATCAGGTTCCATTTGACAATGCACAGCGTGTCTGTAACCGGCTTTCTCAAACGCACTATTCCAACTCTCCACCGCGTTGATTAAAACTGGCCTCCACTCCAAAGGCGTGGCATTATCCAGTGTGAAAATGATAGGTTTGACAGGTTCCGATATGGCGCTGTCAGGATGTTTTTTTTCAAGTCTCCACCGACAAATAAAATCATGCCAAGGTTTTGGCTGATTGCTGATCAGGTCTTTCTGTTGTACCATGAGATATCCGATTCGGGGGTCATTTTTTCTGATCTCCATCTGCTGACCATCCAAACTCACCAGGGTGTAACTTACTTCAATGGCTATAGTCCGGTATGTGTCGAAAAGAAAACTCAAATCCCTGGTCACGTAGTCCGAGTGACGACCAAGCTGGCTGTTTTTGAAACATAGGGCCGCTTTTATTGTGGTGTTATTATGAAAACTCTTGACCTGGTTTAATTTAGACTTTTCGTACTGAAATTCACCGAGCAATCTGGATTCTGCCGGTACTGGAAATTCAGGGTCATTATAAAGTCGCCAGTTCACCAGCTTTTCGGAAAGGAACAATGAGTCCATCATGATCAGATAACTGTTACGCTGGTTGCTTTCAGCATCTATGGATTCACGACACAATATTTCAGGCGTTACATTGGCATTTCTTGCACGATAAAGTTTACTCGCCGGATTGGCAAAAAAGTTATTATTCTCAAATCTAAACTCGATGGTTCTTTTAACCTTGTGCATGGTAATGATCAACCCGTCATTGATGTAGATACCCCGATAAAGTTCAGTCTCCGGTGGGGCATTAATGATACGAGAACAAAATAAGAATGGCTTGTCAAGTTGTTCTTTTCTGATTTCTAGATAATGAATACCTGTCAGTGTATCAAGGTAAATATTGAATAATCCGTTCTGCGAAAGAGTACGGCTGACGATCATGTCAAATGCTTTATCCTGTTCGGTCTGCGCTGTCAGTTTGGTAATTATAACGAATACATAAACCACCAGATATAAAGTCTTTTTCATTTAGTTATTTTTGATGTGATAATTTTGATAAATGATCTCAACAAAAATAATAAATAATACAAAATGTATCGTTTTTTTATGACCCGTATACATTAAATCTGAAAATGTCCTTATGACAAACCATATTTAATTTGGTGTTAATATTTACCATTATGATAACTGATCAAAGCATCCTATGAAGGAGGATATTCGCCGCACGGCAAAAATCAATCATCCGTGAGCATCAAGATTTGATCCGGAAAGATACATCCCCGTCTCGCTGTAGAATAGAACATTTCATCCTTAATGGTTTATGCTAAAACACTCTAAAATTTGGGTTAACTTCATGTTCAATTTCAAATTGCAGTTGAGCCTAAAAAATCCTTTTGTGATATGTCTTCATCTTTCAAAAAGATTTATCAAGTGTATATATATTTATACTCAATACAATATACCTGCGATATTAAATTCTGCGATGTGCGTTTTTGAGCGACTTAAGTGACGGCATGAGAAAGATCCACTGAAGATGCACAGGGTAAAATAGTGCGGTCCAAGGACCGGACTACTCATCGCAGTATTATTCCCATCAAATTATTCTGAAATAATCCAGGGATAAAAACTATAATCTGCGTTATACGTTGCAAAATGCATATAACCTTTGATATTCAGTAAGCAGGTCGACCAAATACTCTAGTGTGAATTTCCATTAACCAGCAGTCGCTCGCAGACCGCGTCTAAAATCCATTATCATCCGTTATTTTTAGTGATTTAATTTTCCCATTATCAATCTGGAAGTGGTGCATATATTGAATCTTCCTTACTTTATAATCGGTCCTTCTGATCAATGCAACATCTGCAGTTGCATAGAAATCACCACCTGCCGCGGCGTAATCATGTGATTCAAACTCACCAAAATTAATCAAAGAATCCATTTCGTTAAAATACTGAATCACCTCATTCTTACCTTTAAATGCTTTCATCTTGTCATATAAATTATGATCGAGGACATAAAAAATTACATCGTCAGAACAAAGATCCACAACTTCCTGAAATCGTTTTTGTCTTAAAGCATGATAAGCCTGCAATACAGTAAATGTGGAAGAATTCTCAAGCCAACCCAATCCAATCTGGCGCAGTGGTTCGTTCACGTTGGTCGCTGAATGTGACTTGAAGTGACCATTGTCATCAAACTCAATAATATCCACATCTCGGTATGCAAATGTTTTACCCGTTGGAGCCAGGCCCATCAGAGATACCGTATTCGTTCCAGTGACAAACACTTCGACGAGATAGCGATGTTCATTGGCAGGCACAACGCCCATCACCTGAAATTGCAAATCGGGAAATGCCTCTAGAAATATACTATATTGCTCTATCGCATCATGCAGGTTGGAATGGATTCCTGTGACTACAGAAATATCTTCAAATTGAGGAGAACACAGTTGTTTAAATCCACTAAAATCTCTTTTTTGGAGTAGTTCATAAGCCTTTCGAATCATTTCCTCATCCACTTTGAGGATATATGGATCCGTTGCATATAAAGTGTAGCCAAAGAAAAATGTTAAAATAATGACCTGGATTAGATTTTTCATAATTTGTTTTTTGTATGTGACTTCATATACGTGCCTTCTGACATTTCGGATCAACAAAAACAACATTTTTAAAATTATTCATTCAAATTCTATATGTTCTCAATTAAATTTGTTGAATCTGATGCGCCGGGCATCAAAATCGCAACCGGACGGATCAATAATAATATGAAAACAATAGCCGTAACTTCATTGATACTCTTTTGGGTGCATTTTACCTTTGCTCAGGGATTTCATGATCCGCACGGATTCGGATTTGGTGGTAGCGGACATGATGGGGGCAATGTCATCCTCCGGTCACCGAATGGAAAGCATATCATTGTGTGTGGTTTTTTCAGGGACCGTGTTAATATTAGCCCTTCAGGGACTCCTTATTACCTTAACTCGCACGGCTCCGAAGACATCTTCATCAACTCCTACACACCGGACTTTGTACCTGAGTGGGGCATCGCCTGGGGCGGTAAATTTCCTGATCGCTGCAATCAGGCGTGCATGGATGGTGACGGAAACCTCTACGTCATCGGCAACTTCCGCGATACGGTGGAATTCGGCGGTCCGTCCTTCCGGAAAATCAGCAACGGCATCAATGATGTGTTCGTTGCCAAAATCAATGTGGAAGGTACAACGGTTTGGCTTCGTCAGATCGGAAGCACACAGGACGATCAGGGCCGATCCATTGCGGTAGATCACGATGGACATCTTTATGTTACCGGTACATTTCAGGGAGCACTACAGTTTGAAAAAAGTCCAGTCCTCAGCCTGAATGCAGTGAAGAACTATGATGTATTTACCGCCTGCATGAGTACTGATGGCGATTTTATCTGGAGCCGAAGCGTAGGCGGGATTAATGATGACCAGGTTTTTACATTAAGTCTGGATCAGGAGAGCAACATCTATGTATGCGGCACTTACAACAGCGATCTGGATTTTGATCCCGGACCAGACACCGTACGCAGATTGCAGCATGGTGTTTATCCAAACATGTTTATCCTCAAACTCAATGCAGCAGGGCTGTTCCAATGGGTGAATACATTCGGTGGAGATAACACACTGATTCCTTACCAGTGCCGAATCAACGGTTCCGGCAAATTGGTGATCACGGGTACCTTCAGGAGTACTGTTGATTTTGACCCGGACAGCAGCATCGTAGCGCTGACTGCGCCTGGTACGCTGGGCGATGCGTTTGTAACAATGTATAGTGATGATGGCGCATTGATTTGGGCCAGACAACTAGGTGGCAACCTCAATGAGATCGGACTGTCCGTATGCTTCGATGCTTCGGATAACGTCTTTACCACCGGTTGTTTTGAAGATCGGGCAGATTTTGATCCCGGTCCGGGTCAACACCTCATGTACACCGATGGTCGCGCAGACAACAATGATATCTATATCAGCAAACTAAGCGCACAGGGTGCATTTCTCGATGCGTATCCGCTCCAGGGCAGCAATGAAGATATTGGCTATTCGATTTGCCTGGGGGTGACTAATGAGGTCTATGTCACGGGTGTCTTCAGCGATCGCCTCAACATCAATCCTGGAAAAAGCGACAGCATCTATTTAACCTCTGCGGGATTTACGGATGTACCGGTAGTAAGCCTTTTACAAACCGCACTGAGCACCGAAGCACCTGTCCTTAATCATTGCACGATTTATCCCAATCCATTGGAACATCATCTGACGATCGCGTTTGAGTCCACTTCGTTTGCTGAAAATATTCATTTAGATATCTACGATATGTCTGGGCATCTTCTGTACGCATTTCCAGTACGGAAAATCGCTAAAGGATTGAATCAAATAAACCTGGACTTACTTCAACTGCCCAGGGGAATTTACACACTGCGGCTGAGCGCAGGAGATCAGATTTTCACAAAAAAGCTGGTTGTAAATTGATGAGTGATAAATCACGAGTCATTTTTAATTCTGCTTTAGTATAAGAAGCGAAATTGACCACTGACCATTGACTATTTGACTATTGAACAAACCCTCTCTCCTTCATCAGCGCTTTCTGATCCGGGTCCTTACCGCGAAACATTCTATAAGCACTGGACTCTTCGACAGTACCGCCGATGCTGAATACATGATCGTAGAGACGCTTGGCAACCGCTTTGTCATAAGGTCCACCCGCTTCGGTGAAGGCTTCGTAGGCATCCGCGCTGATTACGTCAGACCACATGTAACTATAATATCCCGCTGAGTATCCGTCATCTGCAAAGATGTGTCCGAATTGCGGCGTGCGGTGGCGCATCACCATTTCCGCAGGCATCTTCAATGCTGCAAGTGTCTCGCGTTCAAAACGATCAGGATCGATGATGGTATCACCTGCCAGATGGAGTTTCATGTCGATGAGGGCACTGGCGAGATATTCTGTCGTGGCAAAGCCCTGGTTAAACTTCGAGGCGCGCTCGATCTTGGCGAGCAGTTCTGCCGGCATGGGCTTGCCGGTCTTATAGTGCAGGGCGTATTTTTCCAGGACCTGTGGCGTAGAAAGCCAGCGTTCCAGGATCTGCGAAGGAAACTCGACATAATCCGTTGCGACGTTGGTACCTGCCAGCAAGGGATAGTGTACGTTCGAGCAAAGTCCGTGCAGCGCATGACCGAATTCGTGAAACAAGGTCTCTGCATCAATCCATGAAATGAGTACTGGTTCACCATCCTTGCCTTTGAGAAAATTACAATTGTTGGATACGATGGCAGTGATGTTACCGTTCGCCGTCTCCTGGTCGCGATAAGCCGTCATCCAGGCGCCAGAGCGCTTGCCTGCGCGCGCATAAGGATCAAAGTACCACAATCCGATTTGCTGACCGTTTGTCTTGTTAGTCACCCTGTAAACCCTTACATCCGGATGGAATACGGGCACATCGTGCACCTGATCAAACTGCATATTGAAAAGTTCTCCTGCGACAAAAAACATGCCCTCGCGCAACTTTTCCATTTGCAGATATTCCTTCACCTCTGTCTGATCGAGATCGTATTTCTCTTTGCGTACTTTTTCCGCATAGTACCGATAATCCCAGGGCTCGATTTTAATCTTGTCTCCTGCTTTATCTGCAAAAGCCTGCATATCGGCTACTTCTTCCTTAACCCTGTTGATGGCGTAGGGCCATACCGATTCCAGCAAGGCCATGGCACGCTCGGGAGTGCCCGCCATTTTATCGGCCAGCTTCAAGTGTGCATGCGTTGCGTATCCCATCAGTTTGGCGCGTTCGGCGCGGAGCTTCAGGATCTGCGGAATGATGGCATTGTTGTCATTGGCATCGCCGTTGTCACCACGATTGATAAACATCCGCCATGCTTTCTCGCGCAGGCTGCGGTTTTTACAATAGCTCAGAAAAGGCTCAATTGCCGAGCGCGTATTATTGATCACCCAGCTGTTGCTCTTTCCTTTGGACTTCGCCGCTTCTGCCGCTGCATTGATGCTGTTTTCCTGCAATCCTTCAAGGTCTGCCTGATTGGTTATCTCCAGGTATTTGCCCGATTCATCGGCCAGTAGATGCTGGCTGAATTTGGTAAATAATCCTGCGAGTTCCTGGTTGATTTCAGCCACCCGTTTTTTCGATTCGGGACTGAGCTTGGCACCTCCCAATACGAAAGTGGTATAGTATCTCCACAGCAAACGTTTCTGCTCACCATTGAGCTTCGCCGTATCAGGACTGTTGTGCACCGCTTCGATTCTGGCGAAGAGCGCCGCGTTCTGTATAATGGAATCATTGAATGAGGCAAAGCGGGGTTCGAGGAGCGCTTGGATCGAATCCAGTTCGGGATTTGCCATGTTGCTGGTCCAGATGGAGTAGATTGCCTTGGCCCTTTTGAGTTCGTTGCCTGACTTTTCGAGCGCCTCCAAGGTATTGGCAAACGTCGCCGCTTCCTGATTATTGGCGATGTGTTCCAGCTCACTGCGATTCATCGCAATCGCCTCTTCGATCGCTGGTATGAATTCGCTGATCTTCACCTGATCAAATGCCGGTACCCCGTTGTAAGGGCCGGACCATTCATTGAGCAGGCTGTGGGTATATTTTTTGGGCGCATTCGCTTTCATAGTTTCTGTTTTATTATTCCCGTTGCAAGCCATGACCAATAGTTCCAACGCTGTATAGCCGGAAAGAGATGTAGTGGTTAATTTCATTCGTTTGATTTTCGACGCTAAAGTAGGGAATAACTATGAATTATGAATTATGAGTTATGAGTTATGAATTATGAATTATGAGTTATGAATTATGAGTTATGAATTATGAATTATGAGTTATGAATTATGAGTTATGAATTATGAATTATGAATTATGAATTATGAATTATGAATTATGAATTATGAATTATGAATTATGAATTATGAATTATGAATTATGAATTATGAATTATGAATTATGAATTATGAATTATGAATTTATAGTCGCAAAAAAAAATGTTCCTACTTAATTATTCATACAAAATATTCCATTTTTATAACCAGGGTTATTTTTTAGCAAATCATTTATTCAGCATTACTTTGAAATTCGAGGATCTCCGACAATTCGTCGATCATCCTTAATTAAATCTTCCGCCAAAGAATAAATTTTAGATGGTAACATAAATGGATACTGCCAATGAATGAATGATTGACAATAAAAAATATTATTAACTCACCATCCATTCATCACGGTACGAAACTAAAAATTTAAAGCCATGAAAATTACCAAATTCCATTACCTCCAATTGATCTCATGCGTGATCATGTTTTTAACTTCTTGCAACACGGAAGAAAACAACACCATTCCTGATCAGACCAACAAAGACCTGTTGTGGACCCAACAGGAAGCACCATTCGGCAAATCGCTCAGTCAATGGGTCGAAGCCTGGTGGCAATCTCTTTTGATCCTTGATTGCGCGCATCAGCCGATTCCGCAGGATGAGAATTCTGTATTCAACGCTGATCATGAGATTGCTTTTGCCTATGGACCATTCGCTCAATTTGAAAATGGCGAACAGTCTTCGATTCAAACCAGAAATGCTACACCGCACAATAAACTCAATCCAACGGAGCAAGCACTCAATGTTCGCATCCCGTTAGGCAAGGATCTACTGATTCCTGTTTTTCAATATTTCTATGATCTCCGCACACTCGAGCAATCGGTAATTCCTATCAATCTGAATGAACTGGAAATAGCCAAAACGCAAATCAGCAAGGCCATGGTAACAGACCTTGACACCCAAAGTATCCACATTGAACTGGACGGTACAATCCTATCCCACCCAACCCAATTTATGCAATTGAATGACCCGTTCTTTTTTACTGCGCAACCCGAACTCGCAAACTGTCTAGATCTCCCGATCACGGGTGTGCACCAGGCCGCATTAACCACTGGCTATTATCTGTTTATAAAAAATCTTTTCGAGGGCAGACACTTTTTAAAATATTCTTACTCGGTCAACCATCAGGTGTATTCTAAAACAATGATTATCGATGTCATCCTGGCAGCACCGAAATAAAGAAATTTGTATGCAATGCTCAAGTCAATACACTTTGAATTAAGTTATTTTCAAAATCCTGAGAAGCAACCTTTGACTTTTTCAGTTAACAATATAGCTGCATCAATATACAAGACAATCTTTCAAATAAATTCCCGAAACCATGAACTATCCCACATGATTTCGGGAATTACATTTAATAGAAATTTATTTTATCCTGGTGAATTTCTATTGGACTCAAATCCTGTAAACGAATAACCAAGAAGCTCTTATAAGGCCCATTATACAAATGTCCGCAATTCATCTTCTCCCTTGAATGGATTTGAACATTGATTCCTTGATGTATTGAAGATTACTTCTCCCCCACCAGGAATCGCCCTCCGTCCCTGAACTCGACAATAAATCCGAAGTGCTTTCCGCGCAGGTTGACAAAATTGGTTTTGGCGCTGCCGGTATGACCACCGTAAGACAGCGTGAAGGAAAGTTCACTCAACTTGTCGCCATCTTTTTTGATCGAAGTATAAACCAGTTCTGCGCCCCGCTGCGCCATCAGCTCACGAATGGAATCGAGTTGTGCCGTACTTGCTGCACGCGTAAAAGAAACGTTCGCCTGGTCGTGATCAATCACGAAGGTTGTCGGCGGATACATGCTGTTGCAGTTTGTCATCGTGGAAATGACTGAAAGAACTAAACACGCGATGCATAGTATTTTCAAAATGTTAGAGCTAGATTTCATGGATAGTTGATTGATTGTAGTGCAAGTGATCGAAAAAGTCTGTATACTTTATATGTAAAAATAATGATCCAGATCTCCTTCACTTTTCTGCAATGCATACCAAACATACAGAAATCATTTCATACCCCAATGCAAAAAATAATGATGCTGAGGTGAATGATCGCGGGTATATCAGGCTATTGAAGATATTGACGGAATACCTCCTGAAGATAGGCACGACCTTCGCGCTCCAGCTTGGGGATGTCGCTGCTGTCACGAACCTGCACGTTGAAAAGCATATCGTGATCATTGTGCTGTACGCTCAGTTCGCCCCACGGCCGGAGCCATGTAACGCCCTCATGACTGAAGACCATGTAGGCAAATTCCTGTCCATAGGGATTGAATATATTGCGGCTCCACTTCAATTCGTCGTGCGGCATTCCCAATTGCGTTAATAGACTCGCGGCGAGATCCACCTGCGAGACAATTCGCTGATGTTGATGCCCGCGGAATTCAGGACGTATCACATCGCCATACCAAAGCATTGGGATATGATGATGTGCTGCGGGCGGCATGTCTTTGTGCTGTGGTGTATGGTGACTGTGATCCGCGACAAAAACAAATAAAGTATGCGGATACCAGGGCTGCTTTTTGGCTTCGCGCATAAACACACCAATGCAACTATCCGTGTAATAAGCAGAATTGAGATAACGGCGTTCATCGCCTCCGCGCTGGATCGGATTGGAACAGGGCATATCATAAGGATTGTGCGTACTCAACGTAAACAGGCTGTTGAGAAACGGCTGTGGTGCTTCATTGCACTGCCGGAGCAGCTCATCCATCATGTACTGATCGTGTATGCCGAGCCTTCCCTCCGGATAATCACTAAAATCACTCCCTTCGCGAATTCGATCGAAATGATTGGCCATCATGTAACCTTTGATGTTGCCGTAGATGAGCTGACCACCAAATAAAAATGAAGTGTAGTAACCCGCTGCTTTGAAATTGTTGACCATGGAAGGCAGCTTGTGAAACTTGTCCGGCTGGCTGATGATCGAATGGGTGGGTTGCGACGGAAAGGCAGACCAGATCGCCGCCATGCCCTGATCACTGCGCTCGCCGGTCGCGTAACACTTTGTAAATAAATATCCGCTGTCGCACAATCGCTCGAATTCCGGTACAATGCCACTATCTCCCCCGCACTGCCTCACCAGATCAGCACTCCAACTCTCGAGAATAACCAGCACAACATTCGGACGCGCTTCGCTGAGGATATGGATGGTGGTATCTTTTGCGGTGGCATGCAATGCACGAATTACCGATTGTGCTTCCTCATCCGGGCAGTATTGATAGGGATTCTGGTCCTGCGGAATATTGTAATTGCGGTACACGCTATTGCCAAAATTCCATAGCGAATTGGTGGCGGCGATGTTGAGATCCGCGTTTTTGGAATAATAGGATTCCGATTGATTGATCGGGATCTGTTGCCATCCACCACGCAATCCAAATCCTATGCATGCGGCACCGATCGTTAGCAAGACCAAAGAAGACAAAGGCTGAAATGACACCTGTTCATTTCTTTGCCATCCCCATTTTTCAAATGCCCACAGCGACAAGCACGCTACAATGCCATAGAGCATGCTCATTCCAAACAACTGTGTTATCGACAGCGTATTCCATATCTCGGTGGGATGTGCGAGATATTGAATGGCTTTGTAATTGAGTTTGACGCCCCATTCATTATAGAGCTCCAGTTCTGCGATGACGATTCCGGATATCCCCAGAATCACCAGCCAGCCGTAGATCCTGAGCAGCATATTCCATACTTTCGGCCAGGCGATGTTCTGCAGGCAAATCATGACCAACGGAAAACCCATGAGATAGCAGGCAGTGGCAAAATCCAGTCGCAGCGAATGAGGCAGCATACCCACAACTTCTCCTGGCGGTTCGGCAAATATTTTTCCTGCGTGATATAAGACAAAGATCAGACGCTCCCATTGAAACAGCAACATCCAGAACAGCATCAATCGGACAAAATAACGGGATATGTGGAGCGCGGTCTGCATGGCCGAAATGTAGGAACAGACCCTCACTTAAAATGTTTAGTACCCTTCATGGGCTGAAGATGAAAACAGATCTGCGATCAATTCTTTCCGCGGGGTTTCTTCGGACACTCCACGGCGCTCTTCACCTGGATATAGTCTTTGTAGCTGAGACGAATACTATCGATGCCGCGGTAGGCTGTCAGACTCACACTATATATTCCCTTCGAAAGATAGGCCACCCGCGGATGCTGCATGGTGCTGACAGGTACCTGTGCACCGGGCATCTCCCAGCGGTAGCGGTCTGCGCCGGTACTCTCATTTTTTAACTGCAACACATCGCCCGCACACACCTTGGTGGAGGGCAGCGAGAACGCCGCTTTAAGTGGCGCCAAAACTTCTATGTTCTGCGACTTGCAGACAGTGCCACATTCATTGGTACAACAGAGTGTCACTTTGTATTGACCCGGTCTGACATAATGATGCACCGGATTTTCCTCCGCAGAGCTCGTGCTGTCGCCAAAAGTCCAGTTCCACAACGACGCATCGCGGCTGTGGTTCATGCAGCCAATGCGCAGGTCCGTTTCGTTGACTTCAAAATCAACCGCAGGCATGGGCCTGACTTCGATCCATGCGTTGTGGTACAGACGATCCGTCCCAAAGGCATTCGAGACGGTGAGGCTCACATCATACATTCCGTTCTTCTGGTATAGGATGATTGGATTTTCTGCGGTACTGGTGGAAGGAACCCCTCCCGGAAACTCCCACAACCACTGGTCCGGAAACCGTTCCGCCAGGCTCTTGAAGCGCACCACATTCCCTTCGCAGACGATGTTCTGGTCTGCGCTGAATTGTGCGGTCGGGGCGAGCCCCTGGCTGCAGACGCCTACACAACCGAGGTTCTTGATGAATTGATTGATTGTGGTCCTGGAAGCCGGAGACCACACATTCGAATTGGTCAGTGAAGCGGCCATGATGTAATTACCGCCGCCGTCATGCACTGCGTTCAGGCAGTGGCCCAGTTCATGGGCCTGCATGGTCCGGAGAAATCCCGTGGATCCACCAATATCGGTGCAGACACTGTATCGTGAAGGCGTGCACACCGATCCGACATAGGCCAGTCCATAGGCGCTGTACGAACGCGTCGTCCAGGCCGTTGCAACGGCGTACGGGGCACCCCCGTAACCACCGGCTTCGCCCCAGCTGCGATGCTTGTCCAGATGGTCATCAATCGTCTTGATGCCGGACCAGGGATCATCCTGCGCCGTCATGGGAACAAAAATGGTCGAGACTTCGAATTCGATCACCGAATTGAACTCATCATCATAATTGCCCTGCACCAGGTTGAGTATGGATAACATAAATACGGCCGGTTTATCCCCGGGACCATAGCGGTTGACCATGGTGATGTCCGCCGCAAGTGCTATGTCCAGAATCATACAGGGAGGTTGAGATGTCTGCGTTACCTGTATTGAAGATGTAGCAACCGAAGCCTTGACACCACATGCTTGACTATTTTGTTCGGTCCACTGATCCCTGCGAATAATGAATTGGTTGTCGTCACCATGCCCTTCCGTATAACGCTCTGGAATGATCTCCCAGGTCTCGTCTCCGATCTTCCAGTTGCCCATCAGATGATCCTGGGCAACGCTGAGTACGCCGGAACAGGACTGACCGTTAACCGATACGATATGAAAACTCCTGAATCGCTTCATATCAAATTCACTTTGCTCCGACCCATGGATCAGCACCGGTGCCTTTCGCATGATGGTAAATTCACTGAGCACCAGTGACCAGGATGTATCCGCCGCCTGCAGCAGCATATGATGCACATTGCGATGCGGATCAAGTGATGCCATCCATTCAGTACATGCAAATGAAATGGATTGCTGCGCATTCGGCAAGGGCTTATTTACCGATTCCTGGCCAACAACCGCCACAATAGCGCAGATGAATAGTAATAATAGCACAGAAATCCTCATCATGGAGGTAAATATAATCAATGTTGAAGTTTCAGCCGCAGTTATCTGGTGATGATTACAGTTCATACGCAAGGAGGGTGTTTTGATTTTTTTTAGCAAAATATGCAAAGCGAAATGAGTCTTTCGTATCTCTAAGAACACCTCAAATGCCAATACGCTGCTTGGCTAACAAACTAAGTTTGAAGACGCAAAAGAGGATCGGCAATCGGTGCTGCCAGCGATAAATAAAAGGAATAAAATAGCGGAATTAAAGTAGAATTTTAAATAAATACTCAATTTTAATTTTATGTACGTGTAGCAGTACGATACTACCTTAGGCTTTTGTCTCCTCAATTTTGAACAACCGTGCAACTTTCCAAAGTGGTTCTATTGTAAGATGTTCGGACACTATGACACACTTTCGTAATGCTTTTATTGCTTATATGCACGTACCTTGTGGCTTATGACAAATGTCAGGGCATGAACGAGCTAAAATTAATGAAATAGTTATCGAAATGAAGCATTTGAGCGAAACAAAAAATAAATGAAGAAACCTTTGCATCTTGCTGAATATGAATATTTTAAATACCCAATTTGAAAAGCGCTAATCACAAAACACCAAGTGCGCGTTTCGTAACCACAGATGCTGGCATGCATTGGAAAAATTACCGTTCAATAAAATTATGACATGATGTGGAAAGAAAAAAGATATTGAAAACCTGTAAAAATGGACATGAATTTTATAAAAGTTCGGACTGTCCAACTTGCCTAATCTGTGAAGATGAACGAAAGCCACAAGACAACTTTCTTTCATTACTTGTTGCTCCTGCAAGACGCGCACTGGAAAATAATGGAATAACAACATCAGTACAACTTTCAAAATATACAGAAAAAGAAATTCTTAACTTTCACGGAATAGGAAAAACCACGATCCCGAAATTGAAAAAATTGTTGTCGGAAAATAAATTGACCTTTAAAAAGTAAGGAATCAACAAAAAGGAATGGACCAAATAAACAAAGTGCAGAAAATAAACAGACAGGGAGCAACACCTTTCGCCCAAACTTATTTTCACGGAACCAAGGCGGACTTGGAAGTTGGCGACTTAATTGAAGTTGGTTTCAACTCAAATTATGGACAAAATAAAAATGCGAAATATATCTTTTTGACTGCCACGTTGGACGCTGCTATTTGGGGAGCAGAACTTTCAATTGGAGACGGACAAGAGAGAATTTATTTGGTCGAGCCAACAGGTAAAATAGAAGATGACCCTGACTTGACCGACAAGAAATTTCCAGGCAATCCGTCAAAATCATACCGTTCCACTCAACCATTCAGAATTGTAGGAGAGGTAACAGTTTGGCAAGGACACCCGGCAGAACAAGTAAAGGCAATGAAAGACAACCTGGAAAAACTAAAAGAACAAGGAATTAATTCATTGAACGAATAAAGTATGGAAGGCAAAACACTGTCGAAGAAAGAACAACGACCTGCTAACAGGCGTTTGACTCAATGGCGGGTGATCCCGCTGAAGCGGAACAGGCTTTGGTTAATTGAACATTCTACCTCGCATCAACTTTTGTGGTGAATCGACAGTTTTATGCTCTGAAATCCACCAATGCGCCAATCGTCAAACGGTTACCTGCTTACAAAAAACTAAACTATACTAAATTAAAAATATGAAACCTTGTCCAAATTGTCAATCACCTGATGGTTACTCCATAGGTAACGAGTTGTATTTTTGTCCCGATTGTGGCCATGAGTGGAATCCCGATGAAATAACAGAGCCAGCGGGTGAGAGAATTCTGGATGCCAATGGCAATGAACTTCAGACCGGAGATAGTGTGATTGTGATTAAAGATCTACCCGTCAAAGGTTCGCCTAAACCGATCAAAGCCGGTACAAAAGTCAAAAATATCAGGCTCAACTTTGATAGCGACCATAATATCGATTGCAAGATTGATGGATTTGGGTCGATGGCCCTGAAATCAGAATTCGTTCGAAAAGCGTAACAGACAAGTCGAATGCAACTGGGCTATTGGAAAATTTGGTTGTTTAAGTGCTCATCTCCTGATGCTTGGTAATATTTTAACTACCCATTGCACCTACAATTTTCATAGTAAAATTATTGATTTCATTATTTGCTATGCATAGCAGCACAACATAAAAACGTCGAAAAACCAGCGATAGCGGTGATTCGAGGCTTCCAGTGAATAGGTGCGGAGTATGTCATTCAAACCAAGTTGTCCTGGAGCGCTATTTATGCCGAGAATCATCCGTGGTTTTGCGAAGCAAAAATCGCCTTTTTTCGACAAGTCTTTTTGTTACTTTTTGGCCACAAAAAGTAAGTGGAGATTGATTGAACGATCTATCAACCCTTAATCGTTGTATTAGTCTTCGACAAATAGTTTGGCGGACACTTTCCGTCAATGGCTTTCTTCCTTTCTTTTGTTCCGCCAAAAGAAAGGAAGCCAAAGAAAAGCTCGCGGCTGGGCGGCTCGCTTACCCAACATCAACTCATTCCGCTGCATCAAAAAAACTCGTCATGGCAATGATTCTTCGCCCCTAGCATCCTCTTCATTCTACCTTTCAATTTATTCACCTCCAAGACTCAAACAGTTTTTGATGCAAGCGCTTCATTCGTTGGTTGGGTCCCAAGCTGCGCAGCCAAGGCCGCAAATCAATGGTTAATAGTCAGTGGGAAGTAGTCAATGACAGAAAAGGCTATTAAAAAAATGTAATTAATCCTATATTTTTATTTAGTTTCAATTCTTAAAATATTTTTTCTTTGAACCACTGCTGTATAGAATGCTATTTAGTATTTCGAAATGTATGACAAGCGGCAAAATAATAAAAGCGTCGAAAAACCAGCGATAGCGGTGATTCGAGGCTGCCAGTGAATAGCTGTGGAGGTTGTCATTCAAACCTAGTTATCCTGGAGCGCCATTTATGCCGAGAATCATCCGTGGTTTTGCGAAGCAAAAATCGCCTTTTTTCGACAAGTCTTTTTGTTACTTTTTGGCCACAAAAAGTAAGAGGAATTGATTGAACGAACAATCAACACTTAGACGTCGCCAATAGCATCCAGCGAATTGCTCAGCATACACAGGCCGTTGAACATATTCTTCATATATTATAATATATAGAATAACATAAATAATGCGCTAGCATGTAATTCATTTTTGTCATCATTTTTGATTGCTTCGCTCAAAAATGTCGCCAAAAATAGATC
>JAIBCI010000022.1 GCA_019694255.1 Saprospiraceae bacterium | reverse complement strand
ACAGATATAATAGGCATTTAATGAATGGTGATATTTTCGACAACTTAATGATTCGAATGGTAAAGCATAAACCTGCTTATTATAAAATGCTTAGAGTAAGTTAAATGCCTAATTCAGTTATTTTATTATTTATAAATAGTCTGTAAAATAATTAATTACGACTAAATATTAATCTCTCCCCTCTGATGTTATCATTAACCGTTTCACCGTTGTAAACTTCTTTACCGTTCACCCAGGTGCTACTGATTCTACCCCTTAAAGTTCTACCTTCGAGTGGACTCCATCCACATTTATAAAGCAATTGATGCTTTGACACGGTCGTAGATTTGTCAGGATCCAGAAGGTAAAAATCTGCATGGTATCCTTCACGAATAAAGCCTCTTTCTTTGATCTGAAAGAGCCGTGCCACCTGGTGTGACATTTTTTCCGCCAGAAACGTAAGTGGCCATTGCATTTCATCCGCAATAGTCAACATCATTAGAACAGGGTGTTGTACCAGTGGTAGTCCTGCCGGTGCCATGGCATATTCCTGTTGTTTTTCAATAATTGTATGAGGGGCATGGTCTGTGGCTACAACGTCTATAATATTGCTTTGTAATGCCAGTCTGATCGCATCGCGGTCTTCCTTCGATTTGATCGCCGGGTTGCATTTGATTTTGTTGCCGAGTTCAACATAGTCTTCATCACTAAAAAACATATGATGAACACAGGCTTCTGCGGTTATTTTCTTTTGTAACGGATCTGAACCTGGATTAAATAACTTGAGTTCGTCTTTGGTAGAAATATGAAGAACATGCAGTCTTGTGCCATGTTTCTTGGCAAGGGCAATTGCATGTGATGAGGAGCTAAAACAAGCACTTCGATCTCTGATTTGAGGATGCAAACCAGCGTCAAATTTTACGCCACGATTTCTTAATTTCGCCAGGTTGTTTTTTATTATTAATTCATCTTCACAATGTACAGCAATCAGTGATTCTGAATTGGCAAAAATAAAATTTAGAGTCCTTTCATTGTCTACCAACATATTGCCGGTAGAAGCACCCATAAATATTTTAACGCCACAGACATTTGAAAGATTTGTTTTAAGAACTTCTTCTGCATTATCATTTGAAGTGCCCATATAAAATGAATAATTCACAACGGACTTCTGTGATGCCCGCTGGTATTTTTCTTCCAGCAGTTCCTGCGTAAGCGTATTCGGAACTGTGTTCGGCATTTCCATATAACTTGTTACGCCTCCTGCTGCTGCTGCGCAGGATTCGGTATGCATATCTGCTTTTTCAGGATATCCGGGTTCCCTGAAATGAACCTGATCATCAATACAGCCTGGGAGAAGAAATAGGCCATTAGCATCAATAATTTGAGCTTCGTTGACCGAAACAGAATTGGCTATTTTTTCGAATCGTCCGTTTTGTATAAGCACATCACTCAATCTTATTAACCCCTCATTGACAACATAGGCATTTTTTATTAAAATAGAATCCGCCATTTGGTTATTTTTGCGATACAAATTTAATTTAATTTCCGTCACTATATGGACTATTGTCCAGACAAATTCAACATCGGAGTTTTAGGTGGAGGACAATTGGCCAGGATGTTACATCAGGAGTCAATTGCACTTGGTTTAAATGTAGATTTCCTGGATCCGGATCTTAGGTGTTCTGTTGCTCAGGTATCCCCTGGATTTCAGCACGGAAATTTCCAGGATTATGACGATGTGATCAACTTTGGAAGAAGACATAGTATAGTTACAATTGAAATTGAAAACGTCAATGACAAGGCATTGGAAATGCTGGAAATTGATGGCGTAAGGGTTTTTCCCCAGCCACACATAATCAAACTGATCAAGGATAAGGGAAGCCAAAAGCAGTTTTTCAGATCAAATAATTTTCCTTCTGCTCCTTTTCAATTTATTCAAAGCAAAACAGAACTTGAAGAATGTTTGGTTTCCGGAAAAATTAATTATCCGTTTGTTCAAAAGCTTAGAGTCGGAGGCTATGATGGCAGGGGTGTTTCAATAATAAAAGGTGAAAAAGACAAAGAAAAACTATTGGATGGCCCATCTGTAATTGAGCAGCTTGCGAAAATTAGAAAGGAATTGAGTGTAATTGCCGTTCGATCTGCGAACGGTGAATGTTCCACATATCCTGCAGTAGAAATGGAATTTCATCCTAGCGCTAACCTGGTGGATATTTTAATTTGTCCTGCAGATATTCCGGGTGACATTGAGAAAAAGGCACAGCAGCTGGCTTCAGATATTGCCCGTAAATTGGAAATTATTGGCCTGCTCGCGGTTGAGATGTTTTATCTGGAAGATAACACAATCTGGATCAATGAACTGGCACCAAGACCTCATAACAGTGGACATCACACATTAAGTAATGGAAGTGTAAGTCAGTTTGAAAATCACCTGAGAGCGATAACAGGAATGCCACTGGGTGAAACTACTGGATTACTATCTTCTGCCATGATTAATATTATTGGGGATGATGATGCTTATGGTGAACCCATTTACCCTGATTTTGATAAATTAATTTCAATACCTGGAGTTGCTGTTTATTTATACGGTAAACAGGAAGTGCGCCCATTCCGTAAAATGGGACATGTCAGTATAGTTGCGCATTCCTTAACTCAATGCAGAGAAAAAGTTAACGTTGTACGGCCTTTTTTAAAAGTAAAATCAAAAAAGCTATGAACATTGTAGGTGTAATTATGGGTTCAGATTCTGATCTTGCAGTAATGAAAAATGCAACAGAAATTCTCGATCAGTTTGGAGTGACCTACGAAACCAGAATCGTATCTGCGCACCGTACTCCTGAGCATATGTTCAGGTACGCAAGAAATGCAGCCCAAAGAGGATTAAAGGTAATTATAGCAGGAGCAGGCGGTGCGGCGCATTTGCCTGGAATGGTAGCTTCAATGACAATATTGCCTGTCATTGGTGTCCCTATAAGATCTTCCAATTCACTGGATGGGTGGGATTCTATTCTTTCTATACTTCAAATGCCTGGTGGTGTTCCGGTTGGTACTGTCGCCCTCAATGGATCTAAAAATGCTGCCCTGCTTGCTGTTCGTATTCTTGCCGCTTCCAATCCCAAGCTGCAAACCAAGCTTGAGAATTATATGGAGAATATGAAAAAAGAGGTTCTCACCAGGGATCAATCAATCCGAAAGTCTGCAAAATAAAAAGCTGGTGTGAGACCATCAACACCAGCTCGTGATTTGAATAACGTAGTTTTCTTATCTTGAAATAATAATTCTTTTTGAGATTTGATCTTTATGGTTCATGCATTTGAGTATGTAAATACCCGATACGGTAGATTCTTCAATTGGAATTGAAATCATGTTGATTCCTTTCTTTAAATCAGCTTGTAATTTTTTCAGGGTATTTCCCTGAGTATCCTGAATGTAAAACAATACTGATTCATCGGACGATGATGTAATTTGAACATTTACTGGCGCACCAGGAATTTGTGGGGAAGGATACACATTAAGGATTTCGAAATCCTTAACTCTTTCCAGATTAATTATTTCTACCCGTACTCCAAGATTGGCGGTCAACCCGATTTTAGCGGGCAATTCTTCAATATTGAATGAAGTAGGTGATAGAATTTTTAATTCAATTAATTGGGGGGCTTCTGGTTCTGTGTTGACAGCAAACATTGTATTTGACGTTTTCAGAATTCTCCAGTTTGTACCTTTGAATTCGGCCTGTATTTCTGAAGATAAATTTAAAGCCTGCAATACCTGAATGTGCTCATTGGCAATTCGTAGACTAATGTTTGTGGGTATGCCGGCCTCAATTATTGAGACATCACTGAGTAAGGTCACATAATTATCTACTGATCTTCCAGTTGCGGTTAGATTCTCGAATTTACAACTCAGATCGAGATCGCCTGCTGCGAACATAATAAAGTCAGCATTCTTGGCGTCCTCAGTGAGAGGGGTGAAAGCTATGTAATCTTTGAGTTCATTAGGTCTCGAAAGGTCATATTTTGCTGGGCAACACCGCCAGGGTTGATTTATTTCTGCGATGCTCTTTTCACCTTTTATGATAGCATATAATAAATTGAAATCCAAAGTATTTATAGAGCCGTCGGCATTTATATCCGCGGCGATTCGTTGATAGGGTGTATTCATTGGATCCACGCCAAGGAGAAAACGCAGAAGAATAATGGCATCGTTGATATCAAGTCCACAACCTGGAGCTTCTGAACTTCCAGGAATCACCCTGTAATTTTTGCCCTTTACCAGATTATTAAAACTGTAATGGCCATGCTCATCTGCATCATGGGTTGTTGTGATGATTGCTTTGACCGTGTCATACGTAATTTTTATACTGGTATCTTTTTTTTGTACAAAGAATACAGCTCCGCTAGGTCTAACTATGGTGTCAAAGGCGATTTTGATTTGGGTATCTCTTTTTTCAGTAATTACAAATGAACTTTGATCGATCAGGTGTGCCTGAATTCCGGGCATTCGAGTACCGGTTGGAGATAAAATATTGCCTGCAATATTCAGACTTGTCGGATGTCCTATAACACTGTCTTTCTTACAATTCGGTATTTTGGCATTGTTGTTTTGTATCTCAATATACGTTTTGCAAAATGATTGATTGCCGCTGCTGTCGGTGATCCAAAGCTGTACTTCGTTTTTTCCAAGGTCAGCGCAGGTAAATATTCTCGATGTATTTTTTGTATCGGAACTAAACGAATAGATCAATCCCTGTTTTTGGCATTTTGCATATGATCCATGGTCAATGTCTTTTGCCCATACTACGATCATTCCATCATCTGGAACGCCGTCATGCGTTGAATCAACAGGCATGAGCGCAACAATAAGGCCCGGCAAACAGTAGGGTACAGGACTTACTTTATTTTTAACTGTAATACTGATCTCACAGGAAAGCTGACTTCCGCACCCATATTCACCAAAAAAATAAAATTTCGTAGTCCCGATGGGGTAATAACCGCTTGCGTCCGCATTTTTAAATTTGCTGTAAGGAGAGTTATTAGTTATTTTAGAAATATTGCCACACTTACTGAGTCCGAAGACACTATCAAGTTTAACATAGGCTCCCTGGCAATCAGTTACAGATAGGATCACGGTGTCTTTAGGACACACGAGATGGGCCAGACTATCCTTTGCTATAATTTTAATCACCTGGGTATAAGTCCAGATTCCCGCAGGATTCTTTGCATTTGGAATGAATTGGCACCAGTCAATTACTTTCCATGTTCTTAAAATTTTCATACAGCCATCTGCGATGGTAAATTTGGAATCTTGGTAAGAGTACATTGGCTGACTACAGCTTTTTCTCAAAAAAACCGGATAATTATAAGGCTTGGGCAGATCTTTAGGGTCAATCATTGCGCTGCAGCCTTCCACCTGGTAATTGAGAGGCCAGGTTATATCTGCATTTGAAAATAGATTGGCAGAGCCATTAACGGTAATTGTTTGACTGCAGGTATGAACTTTCCAGTTCTTGTCTTCATAAGTCCACTTCCGGATAATTTCTCCAATTCCGCAACTGTTGAGATTATAAAGCACTTCACTGGGTGCGGGACCTGGTTTTTTTACATTGTCTTCCCAGACCCATATCTTGCCCCAGTAATCCAGATTGCTAATCGATGTCTCACAACCAATGGTTACATTGGGTGGGCACTCAAGCCAAACATTTAAGATTGAACAATATGCGTCGGGGAGCGCATTGAAAAAAGAGCATAGAAAACTTACTGCCAAAGCAATAACATTTCCGGAGCCTGCTCTGAGCCCATTGAAACAAAAATTCATATCAGAATAATTTTAATTACAAATTACCTGTACTGAATTTGGGAGAGCAGTGCGTAATCGAGGCTCAAATATATAAAAAATATGTAATATGAAGCCCTTTTTAATATTTTTTTAGAATGGGTAATTAAGCGCTAAATGAAGACTTGAGTTGTCTTTAATTCGTTGTAATGTGATTTTGTCAGAAGTATATAGCCCATAGTGCCCATTGTTGTCTGGAAATGGATTTCGCCATTTCATACCGTAATCCAGCCTGAGTAGAAAGTATGTGAAGTCCATGCGAATTCCCAGGCCTGATCCAGCCGCGATCTGTCGATACGCCAGGGAACTAATCTGACCTTCTGTTTTTGATCCGCTTCCTGGCCATAGCCAAATGTTTCCGGCGTCTGTAAATATTGCGCCTTCAAAACGCCAGTAAATTTTAAATCGGTATTCGATATTGGCTTCAATCTTGAGATCTCCCGACGAATAGTAATTGCCGGCATTATTGACAGTTAGAGACTGCTTATCTGCTCCTGGGCCAGGTTCGCGTAACCGCCATGCTCGCAGACTTTGAGGACCACCCATGAAAAACTGTCTGATATAAGGCACGGTTCCGCTTTTATTTAATGGCGTGACAGCACCATAGTTAATCCTGAAAACCAACGCATTCTTGTTTTTGAACTGATAATTCCAGCGATGATCGAATTCGAGTTTTATAAATTTAGAAAGTTCAATTCCAGCATAATCGCTGATTGACTTTGCCCCAAAAAGTCCGGCCAATCCATCAATAACGCTGACTTCGAGTCCACTTGTCTCTAAGGATGCAATAAATGTTCTCGACCATCTGAACTTGTTTCGTGCCTGAAAATAATATTGAAGTTGTCCCAGAAAAAAAGAAGTGAAGAGTCTATTTTGAGGAAAGCTGGATTGAAGGAATTTATTGCTGTCCAGTATGGGTTGAAATCCTTTAAAAACTTCAGGACGGTATAAGCTAATCTGATAGGTGGTAGCCAGCAGTCGTCTGTTCAGGTCTACTGGTATATCATATGAAATACTGTTGTTAACGGAAAGGTAACGGAAATAATTATTGAGGCTTACCAATTCGAAGCCTAGATTGAATGAAGTTCTTGTTTCAGGATGAAACAAATTATGCCTAAAAACTTTTGCGATTGTTCTGGAGATACCATAACTCCCGGTAATGTCATAAAAATCTGGAAAAGTCAGTGAATTATTAAAATTAAGGTTGATCGCGTTGAAAACAGAAGTATTGAAGAATGAAATTTCGGCACCAGACTCGATTCTGCTGCTGAATACAGTGCCAGAGTGTGCTATGTTTCTGTTTTTTAAAAGCGCAAAGCCAGAAACGCCAAATAATGAACTAAGGTTGCTTGAACGCAATGAGGTATAATTAATATCCGCGCCGATGTCAAACACCCAACGGTTATTTGGGGTCAGGTAAATATTATGTATGACACTGTTAGAGTCAACCGAATCACGTCTTGTTTCTATGTTGATAAATTTATAAAATTCTAGTTTAGAAAGCTTGTTGTAAGTTGAATCAATTCTGGATTTGTTGTACAGCATGCCAGGCCTTGGCATTACTCTTCTGGCAATATTTTTATTGACTATATAGAAATTATTTGGCTGTCTGTAAAAAGTAACTGAGTCGAGCTTCTCGGCCTGTGTAGGAATGAATTGATTTGGTCCGAAGTTAGTGTAAACATTAATCTGACTGATCGCATATCGCTTATGGGCAGTTCGTGCATCAGGATCTGAGATTTCAATTTTAACGATGTTTTTCCTAGAGCTTGTGTCGGCATCTAGATTTTGAATATAGAGTGGATTAAATTCTGCATAACCTTTGCTGGTTAGTAGTCTTGTAATTCTTGCCTTTTCTGATTGAAAGAGCAAGTTGTCGATCGGTTTGCCTTTGTCAAGTAAGGATTCATTTTTAGTTGATGTCAGTAGATTTTCTATGGCACTGTCCCTGGCTTCGTAAAACAGTGAGTCAATCAGAAATAGTTTGTTAGGATACACTATATAAGTTACAATTGCACTTGAGCCTGAAGTTTTGAGTTTGTGCTCTATACTGACATTGAAGTAGCCTTTGTTAAACATGTAATTATACATGTTACTTTCGGTTGCGGATATGAGTTTGTTATCCACAAAAGCAGGTGGCTCAGCTATTTTTTGAAGTGTGTTTTTAAATAGTATTTTCTTATTTTTTTTAGATTCAAGATAGTAATATATGTTGCGACGGTTGAATATAAATAGCCATCGTCTATTTGGTTTTTGCTTTAATAATGTTGCCAATTCTTCTTTCAGCTTCAGTGATTCGCTATTCTTGCCCTGAAAAGACTTCAGGACAATTTTATTCTTTGAAAGAATCTTTTCTTCATTTCCAAGTGGTCTGGTCGATAAACATGAAGTCAGTAAAATCATCATGCCAAACAAGCATAATGCTATACCTTTGTCCCCATTGAAGACAGGGCTGCGAAAGTAGAACATGGCAAAGATTGACTTTTCTGATTTCAAATCCGTTAAATTACTACATGACAGGAAGCAAAGATATGCGCATCGACTATATCTTGCCGAGGGTTCCAGGATGGTACTTGATTTAATGAGCGCGAATCCATTAGACCTGGAAGCTGTTTATGCAACCCGGGAATGGATTGGCCTTCATGGCTCAAAAGTAAGCCAATTTTTGGATATCATTTATGAGGTAAGTGTTTCCCGTCTTCAGGCAATGGCCTCACTCAGATCAACAAACGAAGTGATGGCTATTGTAAAATTTCCGGTATTCAATACAGCCACAATAGTACCGAAGATCAGCTATTATTTGGATAAGGTTAGAGATCCCGGCAACTTGGGAACGATTATCAGGACCGCAGACTGGTTTGGTATTAATGAGATTTTTTTATCGCCAGAATGTGCTGATCCATTTAATAATAAGTCGGTTCAGGCAAGTATGAGCAGCGTGGCCAGGATCAGACTTACCGAATTAACTTATGAGAAGCTGAATAGATTCAAGCACATTGTGATCACTTCATCCGGAGGTAAAGATTACCGGCAGTTTATACCCACACCTGATACACTCATTTGTTTGGGTAATGAAGCCCATGGAATTAGTTTGGAATTGCAAGACATGGCTTGTGATTCTATTATGATCCCTTCCAACTCGCTTGGTGCTGAATCGCTTAATGTCAGTATTGCGGCTGGAATTTTGATGGCTCACTATAATTTATAAATCTTAAGCTATGCGTGCTGCATTACTATCAGGCATTCATCAAGCTTTAAGGATCACAGACCTTGATACTTTAAAGCAAGAAGGCGATTCCTGCCTTGTTGATGTGCATTATTGTTCGCTCAATCACAGGGATTACTGGATATCCATTGGTCAATATGCCGGTTTGAAATTTCCGGTTATTCTGGGTTCGGATGTCTGCGGTTCATATGATTTCAAATCAGTAATCATTAATCCCGGGACAGGCTGGGGCCCCGATCATAAGGCCCAATCTGCATTGTATAAAATCCTGGGGCTTCCGGAAAACGGTGGCTTAGCAGAACAGGTTCTCACCAGACCAGATCGATTACATTTGAAGCCTGCACATTTAACTGATCTTGAAGCGGCTGCATTGCCTTTGGCAGGATTGACAGCATTTAGGGCATTGGTTGTAAAAGCAAAACCACAACGGAATGAATCAGTCTTAATCACAGGAATCGGAGGCGGTGTTGCATTGTTTGCCATGCAATTTGCAATTGCACTGGGCCTCAAAGTTTATGTGACTTCTTCCAGTGATGAAAAACTAAATAGAGCAATATCCATGGGTGCATCTGGCGGATTTAATTATAAATCAGCTGACTGGCAGAAAGCGGTGCAGTCCGAAGCTGGATTGATGGATATCATAATTGATGGCGCGGGTGGTGAAGACTTTGGTAAACTCGTTAAGGTGGCGGCGCCTGGAGGTCGTATTGTATCCTATGGAGCCACAAGAGGTTCATGGAACGGACTGCAAGTTCAATCGGTCTTCTGGAAACAATTGAGTATTTTCGGATCAACCATGGGATCGGATGAGGATTTCAGCAATATGATCCAGATGGTTAATGATTATAAAATTGTACCTGTAGTCGATAGGGTTTTTCCCTTGGATCAGATCAATGAAGCAATGCAGTACATGGCAGCGGGGTCTCAGTTTGGCAAAATAGTCATTGACCTTAGGTCATGAAGAGAATAATCCTTTTGTCTGACACACATGGATTCCTGGATGATAATGTAATCAGGTACTTTGAAGAAGCTGACGAAGTATGGCATGCAGGTGATATTGGTTCTTTGGCAATGGTTGATCGGATCTCCTGCGAATATCCCTTGAGGGCTGTATGGGGCAATATTGACGATCAGATTATGAGACGGTCGATCCCTGAAAAAATTGAATTCGAAATTGAGAATTTTAAAGTTCTCATGATTCATATCGCTGGTAAATTTGGTGTATATACCCCGCTGGTAAAATCCCAAATTACACAGTATCGTCCTGATATTCTTGTTTGCGGACACAGCCATATTCTCAAAATTGCCTATGACCATAAAAACAGTCTTCTGTATTTAAACCCTGGAGCTGCCGGTATTTCAGGATTTCATAAAGTGCGTACGCTCATACGCTTTAAATTGCATGAGAAAAAAATTTCTGACATGCAGATTATCGAGATTGCCTCAGTTAAAAAACACTAAATCAGGCTTTCAGAAAATCTTCAAAACTACCTGAATCTGAATTAGAGGTCTGTCTTTCCGGAGCCGGACTATTCAGTTTCATATTGTCATTTTTGCCACCCAGCAACAGTAGCTTGCTTTTCTCCTCATAATTCTGTAGCATTTTTAGACCTTCTTCTTCGAATACTCCGTTTTGCAGATCAACGGAGTTCATAAAATTCTCAGAAAGCTCCATAAATCTTTCCATTTCACCTACTTTGCTGGCAACATCGTCGGCGATGTGTTCGAGCGCCTGATCAAAAATAATTCTTTGATCCGCATTGCCGGAGATTACATTCATCGCTGACTTCATAGCACTGTGAGAAGCCCGAATTGCCTTGCGCTCTTCTTCTTTAATTTTGACCTGATCTTTGGTGTCTTCCAGTAGTATTTCTGAATTTTGGTACATTTTGCTGAGTACTTTGCTCAGAATGTCCATTTTGCTCAGTAAATGGTTGTATTTTTCATTCGTTTCCTGAAGCCTGGCGGCTTTTCTTGTGGCGAGAACCATTTGAGCGTCTTGTCCTTGTTTTTTGGCAACTTCCGCCATCCGGAGGTTTGTTTCAATTTCTTTGGTATTTTCGCTGACATTGTTGCGCAACTTGTTGATCTGCCCTTTAAGTATACTAATTTGTTCACTCATTTTGGATAGATTATCCTGTAGGCTTTCAATGTAATTCTTTAGAATACCGATCGGATCAATGGTTACAAACACCCCGGTGACCCAACGCATAATACTCTTGTACATGTATCCGATAAGTGTGCGCATTCTGGGGTCCAGCACCATATAAACCACCGCCCCAAGAACCAACAGCATGCCAACCAGATACAGCGTATTGCTGGCAAGCGTAATCAAAAAAGGTAGAGACTTATAGAGCAGGGCCCCGCCTCCGATCAGAAGGCCGGCCAGAACGACAGAGCCGGTGACCCCTTCGGGTTTAGACCAGAATGATTTTGGCTTTTCGAAGCCGCTTGGATTGGAAACGGTTTGACTAGGCATATGTATTTTTAAATTAAGTTGAATATTTAATAAGCCAATTAATACTCAAATATGACAAATAGTTCCATACAATAGCAAAATTTAGATGAAATCCACGTCTGGCAGGTATGGATAGCGCATCAGAAACTCAATAGCGCGTTCTACATCCATACCTTCGAACAGGACGCTGTAAATCATATTGATAATCGGGACTCTCACATGATGATATCGAGCAAGCTGATAGGCAATCCTGACCGTGCGGACACCTTCGACGATTTCATTCATATCATCGATGATGGCCTGCATCTTTTCACCTCGAGCATATCTCATTCCAAAGGTGAAATTTCTGCTTTTATTGCTCGTGGCAGTAGCAATCAGGTCTCCAATCCCCGCAGTGCCCAAAAAAGAGCGATGGGTAGCTCCTACGGCCCGGCCTAACTCAATCAACTCCCTAAGTCCGCGCGTGATCAACATCGCTTGGATATTTTTTCCCATTCCTTTGCCTTCGAGCATCCCGGATGCCAACGCGATGATATTCTTCAGTGCTCCCGCCATTTCGGCGCCAACCATGTCATAGCTGCCAAATACAAAAAAATACCTGCTGGACAGATATTCAGATCCGATTTTAATCACTTCATCGTATTCACTGGCGATGACGCAAGCCGTTGGTTGACCTTCCAGGATTTCTTTATACAGGTTAGGGCCAGCGAGACAACCCATCCTCAATACAGAGGTCTCCTGTTTGATCACGGTACTCATTGGATGGATGTGTTTGCTGGAAAGATTTACCTTCATCAGATCATCAATTGGAATGCCTGAAATATCAAGTCCTTTTGTCCCATGAATTAAAATATGTCCTGGTGTAAGGTAAGGGGCCATGGACTTCATGGTTATACGAAAACTCGATGAAGGAAGTACAGGAAAAATGAGTTGGCACTTGGAAGTTATTTCTTCAAGATCTCCTGTTGCCCGAATTTTATCAGACAACAGTATGTTGAGGTGAGTGTTCCGCTGGTTGATACTATCGATGACCTCATCTCTTCGGGAGAATATTAAAACTTCTGTGTTGTGTGCCAGAAGCGTTGCGATGGTTGTTCCGAAACTGCCTGCCCCGACGACACCTACGGTATGCGCTTTTGTCTTTTTCATGAAAACGGAGGTGCAATTTACAATGTTTGAAGTTAAATAGCCTCGCTGAATAAAAGCCTTTTGTTCGCAAAGGACTATCTTTGAGGGGTAAAATATAATATGTGCAAAAAATACTCCCTTTAAGTTGTAATACAATACTTTATATATTAACTATAATTTTTATATTTAATTGCTGCCAGCGAGATAATCCATCCTGGAACATCGATGTTCTTGCGCCGATAGCCAAAGGAAAGCTCAGGATATCGGACATTGCGCCTGATTCACTGTATAAGGCTGATTCTTCCGGTCTGGCGCATTTGTACTTTGAGCGTGCGCTGTATAATCTTAGCGTAGACTCTTTCTTTGCTATCAGTGATACGACGGTGGCCAAGTCCTTCGCCATTGATTCATTGCGTTTATATACATTAAATATTCAGTATCCACTGACACTTGGAGCCATTGCCAGACAATCAGGACCAGTAGGCGCCCTGATTCTTGCACTGCACGGAAGCACTTTTGCAATTCCTGCAATTGGCCCTTTAAGTGTGCCTCCTGTTGATCTTAATGCCGATACATTATTTACTTCAATGACTTTAGATGATGGCAAAATAGATGTTCGTTTTGAAAATAATCTTCCGGTGGATATAACCGATGTTCGCTTTGTTCTTAAAAATGCCAACAATGGCCTCAAACTACTTGAAGGTAATTTTCCCATCATTCGCGCAAATACCGCTGAAAGCCAGACATTTTCACTGAGTGGACTTACTGTTGAATCAAAGCTGACAGTTGAAGTGAGCAATTTTTCTTCTCCTGGAAGTGGCGGCAAACCAGTTCTGGTTGACACCAGTAATTCCATTATAGCTGCTCTGAAAGTATATGATTTAAGACCTAGTAAAGCCACAGCAGTATGGCCTGCACAGAATATAATAGAACAATACCTAGATTTTAACCTTCGCAGGCTATCCGTAAAGTTGAAATTTGCTAAAATCAAGAGTGGCAAAGTATATCTCAAATTGCTGAGTACGATTGATGATACATTGCATTTTTATTATTCTCTTCCGGGTGCTGTAAAGAATGGAAAAGGTTTCGACATCCGGAAAGACCTTGCTCCCGGAACAACACTTCAGCCATCAGCCATCTATGAAGAATATGATTTTTCCGGGTATGACCTGGATCTTTCTGGATCAAACAAGGACACCTTTAATGCAACGCCTAATTCAATTATTGTAAGTATTGATTCAACAGGAATACAAAAAACATTTTCCAAGGCAGATAATATTCTGGTGGAATTGGGATTCAAGGATCTAAAGCCTAGTTATGCCAAAGGTTACCTGGGAATGGATACTTTTACCTTTGGGCCTAATTTCACGTCTTTTGATTTCCTAAAAGACCTTAACGGTAAATTTAAATTCAGTGATATTCAATTGAATGTGGATGTTGAAAATAAAATAGGTGCGGATGGAAGCTTGATAATCGGGCAAGTCGCAGCACTTAATACCATTACGGGCCAACAATTATCTTTGACATCCTCTGAATTAAATAAACCGTTGGGCGTATCCAGAGCCAGTGATCAAAATGGCTTTCCGCCAATTCTTCCGGGAAAGACCTCCCTGCAACTTGATAAAACCAATTCCAATATTAATGATTGTGTGTCCATTTTGCCGGATCAGCTAAATTATGCTTTAACACTGATCACCAATCCAAATGGGAATGTTTCTGATTACAGAGATTTTGTCTATGACGGACAGTTATTGGATATTCGGTTAAAAATGGATGTTCCATTGCACTTTTCGATTGAAAACTGTAGTTTACTGGATACTTCAGATCTCAACACGTCAGGTCTTAATTTGCAAAACGCAATCGAAGGAAAGCTATATCTTAAAGTTGAAAATGAATTCCCTCTGGATTCTGATATGGAGATTAAATTTGAAGAACAGGCAGGCCTGTCACAAGCTTTGCTGGAGGCCGCGGGACGTATCAATGCTGCCGAAATTGTCAATGGCGACAGAACGACTGGATCCAAAACTTCAATTATTGAAATCCCTGTTACACAGGATCAGGTAAATAAACTCAAAAAGGCTCATATTGTAATTTTTAAAACAAGATTTAACACCAGACCAGATAATAGACAGGTCAAAATCTTTGATGATTATGCAATGAAACTATCACTCACTGCTGACTTGAAATACAAGATTGATTAGAATGAGAATTATTGTTATTTTTTGTTTCATTTTAATGGCCAGCAGCCTGTCTGCTCAGGAAAAGAGCGGCGGAAAGAATTTTGACTTGAAATTGGGATCTACCCTTGTTGCGGGATCTCCGGATGCTAATTTGATTTTTTTTCACAAACTTGTAGCTGGGGGAAATATCAATGACGAAGAAAAATCAGACATTCTCAAAGGTCTTGGTAATAATAACAGGATTGGAGCAATGATTGAGACCCAACTTTATGGCAGGTTTTTTTCAGGCAGCAATGAGCATATTGAAAGAAAGAATTACTATCAAATTGTTGTTAGAGACTTCTATTGGGGCGAGGCAGACTTTAATCGAAATCTCGTAGACCTAATACTGAATGGGAATAAGAAATATGAAAATAAGTCTGTGGATCTTTCCGGAATGAAATTTAAGGATTTAAGATTCCAGACTTTTGAAGTAGGTCGTTATCAGCGTTTCGGGAAAATGGGCTTTTATGGAGGATTAGGATTGATTTCCGGACAAAGGTTTGATGATGCCAGAATAGACAGATTATCAATTTTTACGGCACCACTGGGTGAATTCATTGATTTGTCCATGAATGGAAACGCACATTATAGCAAGTCATCAATGAACAGGTTTTTCTCATTTGCTGGTATTGGAACATCTTTTACCCTTGCAGCAGATATTGACATCCACCGCTATTGGAATCTGGGACTTGAAGTCAACCGGCTGGGGTTTATACAATTTGGAAAACCGACCAGGCTGGCAACTGCAGATACGACTTATCGTTTTGAGGGTGCAGTGATCAACAACATTCTGGATAGTTTTGTATTAGACTTCAAATCACCTGATGACATTCGAAATGATATTGTTCATGTTAGTGATCAGCCAGGATACAGGATGGCTCTGCCATCGGGTTTTAAAGTTAAGCTTGGTTATTTTCCATCCAACAGACGATTAAGTGGCTGCGCTTCATTGGAATGGATACCATCGACGAATTTTCGTCTAGCATTGCAGACTTTAGTAGATTATAAGTTGCTGCCAATTCTAAAGGTCGGGATATCAGCAGGGACAGGAGGATACTCGGTTTGGAATGCAGGAGCTGGAGCTGAACTTAGACTACTCAATACATTGATAATTCGGGCTGATCTGCAATCGGCTTTCAATCTGATATCTGCAGAAAGGCCAGCCTCCTGGATAGCATCTACTTCAGTAAAAGTAAGATTGTAAATATTAATTAAGGTGCTTCTCGACTATTCTGTCGATAACTTGTTGTATCAGGGATTCAAGTTCTTTCAAGGGTTGAGGGGCAGAGTGACTGTTTGTGATTTTTTTAGTACGACCATTCAAAAACATTGTTGTAACAGTCTTTGGAAGATCCATTATAACTTCCTTTTCACTCACTGGATAATTTTCTTCTAATGCGAAAAAGCCAACAGAATCAACTTTGTTTTTAATATTCTGCCATTCTGACTCTTCCATCAGATCATAAAATTGGCCTTGAATGGGAGTAAACTGTTTTCCATCATAATGACATATGCCATTGCGGTACAATCTGAATTCAAATACCGGGCAAAAGCCAAAGCAAGCAGTTTTTTGAAAAGTCATAAGCAAAGGAACATTCTGAACATTGGTGTCCGACGGATGCATTCTTTTTATGAAAACCGGTAGGGGAGGAATAGAATCACTTTTCTGTTCTATTTTACTTTCGGATTTGATTAATTTTTTGTGACATGCAGTGAAACAAACACTCAAAAGCCCAATAATAGCGAAACCTATGAATTTCATTTCTTTTTTTGTGCTTTCTGTTTTTCCATTTCGATACGCTGTCTTTCCTTCATCATTTCTTCCATTTTCTGCTGCCATCCTCCTTTTTTCTTTGGTTTTTGTTTATTGAGTTCCAGGCTGGCTCGCAGTTTGTCTGTATCAAATAGCAGTGTTTTGCCCATAATGGTCTGTCCGATGTTGAGCAAATTACTGAAAAACATGTAACAGGTCAAACCGGCCGCAGTTTTATTAAACATTACCCAAAAAAACAAAGGCATTAGATATTGCATATAAAGCATACTGGGGTTTGCCGAAAAGTCAGTTGTCTTGGAGTTGTAGTATGTAAAAATAATTGTTGAAATCACCCAGAGTATGGCAAATAGACTCAGCGTGTCCCCAAAGAAAGGTATGCTAAAGGGTAAACTTATAAATTCATCAAATGATGTCAGGTCCTTGGCCCATAAAAATGATTCCTGTCTGAAATCAATGGTGGCTGGAAAAAATCGATAGAGCGCTATCCAAATGGGCGTCTGTAAAAGTAACGGAAAACAACCTCCCAATGGGTTAACTCCAAATTCATTGTAAAGTTTCATTGTTTCCACCTGCTGTTGTTGCATATCATCTTTTAATCTGGCTTTGACCTTGTCAATTTCAGGTTTAAGCGCCATCATTTTAGCCTGAGATTGCAGCATCTTGTACGAGAGTGGAAAGACCAGCAGTTTTACAAGCAAGGTCATCAGAATGATAATAATCCCTTTGCTACCCAGAATGTTATTGAGGAATGAAAAAAGTGGCCGGATAAGATATTTGTTAATTGTCCCAAACACAGACCATCCATAGGAGATGACATCTTCAAGATTATTTCCAATCGCATGAAGCCGATTGTATTCATTGGGTCCTACATATAGCTTCATTTCAAATTTCTTCCCGTCTACAAGCCCGGATGGAAAGCTGACAGTGGATCTTAGTGTTTTAAGAATATTTGAATTTTCAGGCGCCATTTCTGTCTCAAATTTGCCTGAAGAAAAAGGCTGTGATGGTATTAGCGATGAATTAAAAAACTGATTGGAGTTACTCAGCCACTCGATTTGTTTTTTGCCTTCACGTACATCGCTTGAAGTACATGAGCAATACTTGGCGTTGGCTGAGGATTCTTTGTAGTACAGCGATGAATAGGAGCGCTCATAGGTCGAATTAGTCTCAAGCTTGTCCAGATGATTCTCCCAGACCAGTGTTACTTCATCTGTGGGTGTAAGATTTTGCGTGGAGAACTGATATTGAATGGTGTAGTCGTCTTGTTTTAGCTGGTATTCCTGAATGATTATTCCTCCTTCAGGTAGTTGCGCTTCCAATATCAGTCTATCGTTGCCAGATTCCTTGGCCTGGAAGTCAAGTGTTGAGGTATTGATGTTGCCTTTGGCGGTTTTAATATTGTAGTAGAATTTATTCGAAGGGTCTTCTAGAAGCAATAAATCTGATTTTATCTCTTTGCGCTGCGCGTCACGAGATATTTTTTTGAAGTGATGTAAGTTGGCTGATCGAATAAATCCACCCTTGCTACTCAAAATATAGGTGGCCAGGTCATTCTTTAAGTAATAGCTCTGCGTTGGCCTGTACAACGCGACAAGGACTTTGGAGGTGTCTGTCGCGATGGTGTCTGCAGTACTTTTAATAATTGTTGTCAGTGGGGTATCTGTTCTGGATTCCTGTGTTATTCTTTTTAATGAGTCCTCCGTCCTTTTGACAAGGGCCTCTTGTTCCATTTTTGGCTTGATATAGAACTCACTCCATCCAAGCATGACCAATAAAATGAGAACAAATCCTATAATCTGGTTACGATCCATATTTATTTACTGGATCGCAAAAATACAATAAGACTCTGTTATTGGGGTTTTTAGGATATTCAGGCTGATATTCAGTCTGTTGCAAAAAAAAAAACTATCCGACACCTTTGGCCGGATAGTTCCTAAGACAGTAGTAGGTAAATATGTCAAAAATCTTTATGTAGCATGGATGAGTCCTTGACTGTTGAAAACTCCGATACCCGGGTACCGGAGCTAACCTTACCTATTACCACCTGAGGTAAACAACAGGTAAGTTTTAATCCACTAATCATCAAACCACTCATTAAGTACAGCGCTGTTATGTATTAGACTCCTTAAACTAACATTTTGCTGCCTGCGGTATCATAAAATTATTTTATTACAAATAATAGATAATCAGTAGATAATGTATTATAAAATAATTAATATTATAATTGGCTTAATTAGTGCTAGAAAAAAGACGCATTAATTCATGTCATACTTGTATGTTTCCGAATGGACATTAGCCTCCATTTCAATCCCCGGCACGGCAACGCATTTGTAGTGCACTTACCTTTATCGAAGAGTCAGTCGAACAGGGCGCTGATAATCAATTTTTTAAGTAAGAAATCGGTTACCTATAAAGCTATCTCTGAAGCCAAGGATACCAGTTCCTTGGCCAATATTCTTAATCTGTTGCCTGATATTGTAGATGTTGGGCCAGCTGGAACGAGTTTTCGTTTTCTTGTTGCACTTCTATGTGTCACGCCGGAACATCGCATTATTACTGGGACTGAAAGATTGCGTCAAAGACCAATCGGGCCCCTCGTCTCTGCTTTATCTGCGATCGGCGGTCAAATAAAATACCTGGATAGGATTGGATTTGCACCCTTAGCCATTGAAGGACAAGCAAGCCTCGAAGGAGGCAGTCTTGTGCTGGACAGCAGCCAGAGTAGTCAGTTTGCCTCGGCATTATTAATGATTGGACCTGTTTGCAAAAATGGTCTTGAGCTCTCTTTTAGCAAAATTCCTGCCTCCCAGGATTTTATTGAATTGACACTCAAAATGATGGCTAATGCCGGCGCTAAAACATATCGCCATGGTCAGAGAATTATCGTTGAAGCAGGATCCTACGGTCCGGGTCATCTGGAAATTGAAAAAGACTGGGCTTCAGCTTCCTATTTCTATGCACTTGTAGCGTTGAGTAATTCGAATCTCGAAATTTTTTTTCCGGAGCTTTTACCTGACTCCAATCAGCCTGACCGGAGAACTGTTGAAATATTTGAAATGCTTGGAATTGAAACAATTCCCACTTCGCTTGGTATTTTGGTTAGAAGAAAAACAAATCAACTTCCCGAATTTTTTTCATACGACTTTTCCAATTGCCCGGACCTTGTGATGGGTGTTGCTGTCGTATTGGCTGCTTTGAACATACCGGCAGAGTTAATGGGTTTGCATACATTATCTTTAAAAGAAAGTGATCGCACCAAAGTTCTGGCGGCTGAATTATCAAAATTTGGCAAGCAGGTTGTCAATACGAATTCGTCAGGTCTATTACTCAGTGGTATTTTTTCATGCCGCGCCAATGTAAGAATTCAAACCTACCTGGATCATCGCATCGCTATGGCTTTTGCACCACTTGTTGTTTTAACTAATTCTATTATCATAGAGGATGCGGATGTTGTCGAAAAATCATTCCCTTCATTCTGGAAGGAAATGAGCATTTTTGCTGAACTTAAATACATTACGTAAAATTGAATTCTACAGGAAGACTCTTCAGGGTTAGTTTATATGGTGAATCACATGGCCCGGCAGTTGGCATTGTATTGGATGGAGTGCCTGCCGGTATATTGCTATCTGCAGAAGATTTTACGCACGATCTGACCAGACGAAAACCCGGTAGATCCGGAACAACGACTCGAATTGAAGACGATATTCCCATCATTCTCTCAGGTGTTTATCAAGGCAAAACGACTGGTGCTCCAATACACATTTCATTTGAAAATAAAAATGTACGATCTGCGGATTATAATTCATTTAATGAGCAGCCACGTCCGGGACATGCAGATTTCACATCCCGGGTAAAGTTTTCTGGATTTAATGATCCACGTGGTGGTGGTCACTTTTCAGGTCGATTGACTTTGTGTCTTGTCGCCGCGGGTGTCGTTGCAAAAAAATGTATTCCTGAAATAACATTTCAATCGCATGTTACAGAGGCTGGCGGAATGACGGATATTGAGTCTGCACTGGAAGATGCATTAAAAAAAGGAGATAGTATCGGGGGAGTGGTTGAATGCATTGTTTCTCAGATTCCTGTTGGCATTGGTGAACCTTTCTTTGATAGTCTGGAGTCCGTCATTGCACATCTCGCTTTTTCTATCCCCGCTGTTAAAGGGATCGAGTTTGGATCCGGATTTTCTGCATCTAGGATGACAGGGTCTCAACATAATGACGCCTTTATTACAAGAGAAGGTAAGACCCAGACCAATCATAGTGGTGGAATTTCGGGAGGAATCAGCAATGGCAATGACCTGATCGTTCGATTGGCCGTAAAGCCAACGTCGTCAACCCCTCAGTCACAAAATACTTTAAATTTTCTTTCAGGTAAAATGGAGAATCTCCAAATTCAGGGAAGGCATGACTTATGCATTGCATTACGGGTTCCGGTAGTTCTTGAAGCCATCATCGCAATAGGCCTTGCGGATCTGTGCCTTATTCATGGTAAATCAGGTTGATACTCAAAAACAGACTTTTGGGAAAGTGGATTCAATGGTGCAAATACTAATTAACACAACTTAAAGGAGTAATTGTCGTATATGACTTAACAAAGTTGGCATATACTTGATTATTCCAGATCATGTTGGTAGAATGCTTCGAGGTAATTTACCTGCCAAAATTTATATCTTAACCTGATTAAAAAAATCTAATTTTGTTAGTGTTATTCAATCCCGGGTAGTAGGGTATCTTTAACAGGCAGTTAAGGCAGGCAGCGTTTGAAGGATTGAAAGCATCTTCGATTGTATTGCAGTTTAATTATTTAAGATGAAAACGAAATCCCGTTGTCAAGATTACAAGTTGCACCTGAAAGAATTCTTCAGGATTGTTTTTGTAATGTGTCTTGTTTTTTTGAATCACCCAAACCTAATATCACAATGTACCCCCGCTTCAGCGGATAATTGTGAAGATGCCAATGTGCTTTGTTCACTTAACGAAGTCAACGGATATATGTGCCAGAATCCGGATTATGCTAATCCAACAGGCTGTTCACCTTTGTGTCCAGGTACAGGATATTCAGCTCAAAACACTGGATGGTGGGCTTTTGTGACCAATGGTGGCAACGTGTGTATTACACTTAGCTGGAGTGGATGCAGAGATAATAATGGTGTGCAGATAGGAATATGGGGAGATTGTGACTGCAATGTCTCCGTAGCCTGTGATGGTACTTGTACAGGTGGGTCTGGTTCTAAAACTATTTGTGGGACGCTTCAGCCTTGCAAGACCTATTACCTTTTTGTAGATGGATGCTCAGGAGATGTGTGCGACTTTTCGTTGTCAACATCGGGTGGTGGACCTCCAATGCTTCCGCCGCTTGGCAATATCAGTGGCCCAACGACCCTTTGTAAAGGAGCATGTAATGTCATGTATTCGATTGATCTTGGAGCCAGCAATTGCGAACCTGCATTTCAATGGACTTTGGATGGAGTGGAGCTAGATCAGTATGAAAAGAAAATTACACTCGATTTTCCAGATGAAGGAGACTTTGTGCTTTGTGCAACAGCAGTTATCGGCAATCCGCAATCAGGATCCATTTGTGACCAGGAAGGTCCTAAATGCATAACCATTAAAGTTACCCAGGAGAAGGACCGGAAGGCCGGGCCCCGGATCGTGTGTATTGAAAATACACCGATTACCTGGCAGGGCCAACAAATCACTTCAAGCGGTGAGTATACCCAGCACTTCAAGGATAAAAACTGCTGTGAATACGATTCACTGGTAACATTTTTTGTGACGGAGAAGCCGGATCCACCGGATCTATATTTTCTGGGATGTCCCGGGGATGTGTATATCGATCCTACCACGAAGGTTCAAGTGGCCAACTGTCAGGATCCGAAAGAAATATTTCTGGCCAAATCAACATCGCCCTATAAATGCGACAGTTCGTATAATCTGCATGCTGCGTTCCTCAATGGTGGTGGACGTTTCAGAGAATACTGTCAGGGTGGCATGGTCTTACTGGAAGTACAGCCAATAGACAGAACGTGCCCGGTAAATGGTTATTTTACAGAATCCTTTGAGTACAAATGGTATAAAAAGAATGATCCTGCGAAGACTTCACTTGGCACGGACGAGTTCATTGAAGTAGGTTGTAGCAAAGAAGAATACTGTGTAGATGTTGTGCTTGTAGGAAAGCTGGATAAACTGACAAAGAAATGTCCGTTTACAGTATGTGAACAATTCAACGAATCCGACTTCTGCTATCCTAAGATTTGTCCCAAAGGTGATCTTCAGCTTTGTGTAGGTCGAATCGGTACTTATTCGGTGGATACGATATTTCCTGCGGATGCGCGTCATATCTGGACGGTATCGGGCGGCCTTATTCTGACCCAGAATCCGATTGGTTCCAAATCAATCGATGTACTGTGGAATTTTGATCCCAAGCCGAATAAGGAGTATGACGGCATTGTATGCTATCAGCTTCAATCTTCATGTCCTGAGACGCCGGAATGCTGCATCACGGTGAAGATCAAGGTGGCGCCGCAACCATCGGCGGGACCAGATATAAAAATTTGCGGATTATCGAATACGCTTCGGGGCAAGTTTGATGTCGGTGGGGGCACCTGGAAGCAAATACCGGGTCCTGGCAACGCAACGATAACGCCAAATAACATAGAAAATCCAGTCGTTGACGCCCCTGCGTACGGAAGGTATGGGTTTGTGATTACAGAAAACAGCCTTGGCTGTGTTACAGAAGATACGGTCTACGCTGACTTTAATTCATCACCTGAAAAAGGTCCGACGACCTACATCTGTGGCGGCAGTAACAAAGATTACGTGTACAGCTTCCAGATTATGAATGGCACCGCGCCCTATAAAATTCTGAAGGGAAATGGCAAGGTTGATGCGAACAACATTTATACCTCAGGCATAGTACTGAACAATGTGAGCGATACGGTACTGATCGAAGATATCAATGGCTGTCAGCTGCTGTACATACAGGATCACGAGTGTAAATGCACCAATGATATTGGCGTGATCTCGAATGTGCCGATTGAAAAATGTGCGGATGCCTCCATCACAATAATATATGATAATACGAATGAGAAGCTGGATGCAAGTCCGAGGGATACGGTGATATATTTCTTCTATACCAACCCTGCGAATCCATGGGGATCGCGGGTTGCGCTACTGAATTCGAAGACTTTTACCAAACAAAACTGGATGCAGTTTGGGGTGACCTATTATGTAGGTGTACGCCTGGGTCGTGCCGATGGCAAGGGTGGGATAGATCCCATATTGGGCTGTCTGCGTGAAAGCGTAGGAACACCGTTTACATTCTATGAAATACCAAGTCCGTTTGCAGGCAGAGATACTGCGGTGTGCGGAACGACTTTTGACCTGCAGGGATTTCAGTCTATTACCGGATCACAGTTCAGGTGGACAGAAAAGAATGGCAAGAGTGTGATCTTCAGCAATTCTTCAGACCCGACATCAACGGTGGATGTTCTGGATGGTTACGGCACCTATGTGTTTGTTTGTGAAGAGGATAATCAGAATGGTCTTTGTGTGACGACAGATCAGGTGAACATCACCTTCCATCCGAATCCTACGGTAGAGGATGTAGATAAGGTATGTCTTAATCTGTTGGGTGGCGTATTCAATATCGATGAAAGGTATCTGGTGAAGGCAAATCTGAAGACGGGCACACCGCCGTATGTATTGGTGATCCCGCCATCCACTGCGAATGGGAAGATCGTTGGCAATACGTATTGTTCTGATACGCTGGCGAGTTTGGAAGATTTCATCGTGCTGATCAGAGATGCCAACGGATGTGAGTCTTCATTATTACAGGATAACTATAACTGTAATTGCGGGCCGATATATGCCGGAGAGTTGGATTCATTGACGACCACAGTATGTCAGGACAAATGTGTACCGATCAAGAGCATATTAAAAGAAATAATCGATCCGGAAGACATTGCGATGTATGTAGTACACAAATCGTCGTATACCTCCAAGACGGACGTAATCGATACGTTGTATTCGATCAATGATGTGATCTGTTTTGATCCGACAAAAATGAAATTGGGAGCTGCAAATCCTGTGTATGTAACGCGGGTCGTTGGCGACGATGTGGCGCCGAAAGACGGCGTAGTAGATCCCAAGGATCCTTGTAAGCGGGCATCGAATAATATGAAGATCGTGTTTGAGCCCTATGCGACACCACTTGCCGGAGCAGATATACAGGTCTGCGGACTGAATTACAAGCTCGATGGACAGCTGAGCTTTGGCAATGCAAGCTGGCGCAAACTGACCGGTCCGGGCAATGTGACTTTTGCGGATCCCACGGATCCAACTTCGGGATTAAGCGTGAGTGTCAAAGGAGTATATACTTTTGAATTGCAGGGGGACAACTTCTCATGCATTGGGCTGGATACGGTTCAGGTAACTTTTGTGGATGCCCCGGAATTTATCGATAATACGATCACGTATGAATGCGATAATGTCGCAGAAAACTACCGGATCAAAATCACATCACAACTTGGAGATCGTCCGAGCTGGAATTTAACCGGCCGTTATGCGGGCAGCAGCACGCCACTGACGGGAGCATTCCTTGCGGGCACAGACACCTGGGAATCAGGCTGGATACCTACAGGAGAAGACTTTGACCTGGCGATTAAGGATGCCAATGATTGCAGTACGGACCTGTTTACCGGATCACATATCTGTGCCTGTATTACGGATGCGGGCAATATGGATCTGACGCCAATTAATCTGTGCAGCGACGGCAAGGCTCAGGCGAAATATACCGTAGCTCCGGGCGTGATGGATGCCAATGATATTATCCGTTATGTGTTGTATGACGGACAATCCAACAACCCGCGTGGTGGCACGATCATTACGTTCAATGACAATGGCGGATTTGTGTTTGATCCCGGGACAATGATGCTAGGCAAGACATATTATATAGCTGTCTTTGTCGGCAATCTGGATCCGAAGACCGGCAATGTGAATTTCACAGACCGCTGTCTGGATAATACACCAGGTGTTCCTGTGACATGGTTCATGTACCCCGTAGCAAAGATCGACGGACCGAATGAACTGAGTTGTAAAGTGACGAGCCTCGTACTGAACGGCGGCAATTCAATATCGGGTTCAGGTGATGCGTTGCAGTATACGTGGAGCAACAATGACAAAACGCCAACAACAACGGTCACTACCCCCGGCACATATACATTAAATGTGGTGGATCCCAGGGCCAACTGTCCTAACAGCACGAGCTTTGTGGTGACAATAGATACGGCAAGACCTCAGGTTCAACTGGATAATCCGCTGGAACTGACCTGTGACCGCACCCAGGTCAACATCGATGGCAACAAATCCGATAAAGGCGCGATCTATGTACCGACATGGACAGGTCCCGGACTGGTTGCCGGCGCATCAAGTTATCTGGCAACCGCGAATGCCATCGGACAGTATATTCTGACGGTTGAAAACACAAAGAATGGTTGTAAGGAATCCAAAGGTATCACCGTCACAGAGGATAAATCACCACCTGTAGCAGATGTCAAGCAGATCGGCGATCTGACCTGTACGGTCAATCAGATCACCCTGGATGGTTCAGGCTCAAGAGGCACGTCAGGCACCATCGGCACTTATACGTGGGTTGGCAACGTGATCTCCGGCCAAGGGACTTCCAAAATTACCATCGGCAAGCCCGGCGGAACGTACGAGTTGACGGTGAAGGACAGCAAGAATGGCTGTCTGTCCAAGGACACCATCGTCGTCAATGAGATCGGCAATCCACTGGCCGATATCGTAGCCAATGCAGAGAATCCGAAGTGTTTTGGGGACCGCAACGGACAGATCATTATCAACGATGTGCTGGATAAGAATGGCAATGTGCTGACCAACCTTCAGTACTCGATCAACGGAGGGCCTTATAGCAGCAACAGGGTATACAATAACCTTCCGCAGGGAAGCTATACGATCAGTGTAAAGGATGCCAATGGTTGTTTGATATCTGAGAAAGAGGTACTGGTTGAACCGAGTAAGCTTGGCATTGAGGTAATCAGGACCATCGTGGTGGATCAGGGAACGATAGTCGACCTGGATAGCTTGTTGTTGCGTCTGTATGGCGGAACAGCGAATGCTACGGGAGCGTACAAGGATACGTTGTGGTTTAACATCGACCAGCAGATTGACTGGAAGAGCCGCAAGATCTATGCGGCAGATACGACACGGGAATTTCTGATTACCGGCATAGACCAGAGCGGCTGTCAGATACAGGATCGCGTGAGGGTTCTTGTACGGATCATCAAAGAAGTGTGGTGGCCCACAGTGATCAACCCGGGAAGTGGGGTGGTAGACAACAAGTTCTTCAACCTGTACGGCAAGCGTGTAAGGAATATCAAGACACTACAGATCTTTGATCGCTGGGGCGAAATGGTATACTCCGGGGAGAACCTGTTGGATGGCAACAAAGCTAAGGGCATTGGCTGGAACGGAGAATTCAGGGGTGACAAGGCATTGCCGGGAGTTTATGCCTTCTATGCCGAAGTACAATATGAAGGCTCACCATCTTCGGACAAATTCAAGGGAGAATTTACCCTGGTCAGGTAGCGATAACTATTTTTGAAAATACAAGGGGGCGTACAGCCCCCTTTTTGTTTGTGTAAAGTGCTATAAATTAACTTAATTAATTGATTAATAACTTCTTAGTAGCATTTGCAAATAAGTATTTTGAATCTCTCAGAACACTTTTAATGGTGTTGTTGAAATTTAATTCAGACCGCAATGGGACAGTAATCAAATTAGAAATTAAAATTATATCAAGTTAATTAAAAAAAATGCAATGTTTTGGCAGCGTTTTTGAAATCAAATGTGTCAATAGGATAAGTTTTGACCGTCGGCCAGAGAATAAATTGATTAATTTGGTTAATAATTTATTAATTTGGTCCCGGAAAAGCAGTTGAATTAACTAATACTTCAATATATAATCGAAACATTTACAAATGAATAGAATAATACTAGTGTTTTCCATGCTATGGGCTACACTACAATTCAGCCAGCTGAATGCACAATGTACCCCCGCTTCTGCGGACAATTGTGAAGACGCCAACGTACTTTGCTCTCTGGACGAAGTGAATGGATATACCTGTCAGAATCCGGATTATTCCAATCCGACAGGATGTACTCCACTTTGCCCATCGGGAGGAGGCGCACACAATACCAGCTGGTGGGCCTTTGTGACCAATGGAGGTAACGTGTGTATTACGGTAACCTTCAGCAACTGTACAGTCAATGGAACCGGAGTACAATTTGGTATATGGGGAGATTGTGACTGTGGTGAATCAATTTTCTGTGATCCAAGCTGTACTGGCCCTGGAACTAAAACCGCTTGTGGTGTTCTTGAGCCTTGTAAAACATACTATTTGTTTGTTGACGGTTGTACTGGAGACGTTTGTGACTTTACTTTGACTACATCGGGTGGTGGCCCTCCTATGTTGCCGCCATTGGGTAACCTTACAGGTCCCACAAAGCTTTGTAAGGGTGCATGTAATGTCATGCATATGATCGATCTGGGAAGTAGTACGTGTAAGCCAGCTTACCAATGGACACTGGATGGGGTTGAACTTGATCAGTATGGAAATAAAGTTACCAACGATTTTCCAGATGAAGGAGACTTTGTGCTTTGTGTAACGGCAATTATCGGTAACCCGCAGTCAGGATCCATTTGTGATCAGGAAGGTCCTAAATGTATTACGATTCAGGTTCGACAGGAAAAGGACCGGAAAGATGGACCCCGGATCGTGTGTTTTGAAAATGCACCGATTACCTGGCAGGGCCAGCAAGTCAGTTCGAGCGGTGAGTATACCCAGCACTTCACGGATAAAAACTGCTGTGAATACGATTCACTGGTAACATTTTTTGTGACGGAGAAGCCGGATCCACCGGATCTATATTTTCTGGGATGTCCCGGGGATGTGTATATCGATCCTACCACGAAGGTTCAA
>JAIBCI010000046.1 GCA_019694255.1 Saprospiraceae bacterium | reverse complement strand
CTACGTGTTTTTGCCATTTTTAAAATGTTTGGTGAAAAAATAATGATAACGTTTCTGACCAAATCAAAAATTGTTATCGTTATAACACATCAAAGGTATGACATTTTTATTATATGCAAATATTTTTTAATATTTTTTTGGAAAAACTGCAATTTTTTGTAAATTTTTTTTAAAATAGTTTTACTGCTGCATACAAAATCTATCAAGACAATCAAATTTCAAACCAACTCCAAAGATTAAAACATCCAGTGCAATTGAATTTTTACATCCCGCAAATACCGATCTGACGGGCTTTTGGCGGACTGCATTAAAATATTGCGCGACTGCGCCCATCTGCATTCAACATTGAAATGCCTGCTTATCCTCATCCTTACATTGATATATCCGAATACCTGATGACCATACAATGCGGGTATTCCAAATTGATAAAGCAGGTCATTTTCATATGCATAGATCTTGGTATTGTATGAGTTTGCCTGCACCAATCCCAATCTTCCGGAGTATGAAAACCACGACTCCATGGGCTTGTACACGATATCCTGGAAAAAAAGCCAGCCATCCTCTGCATTGTTGCCAAAAGTGAAGCGATGAACTTCAAAACGAGAACGCCAGGTAAAATTACCGTTCAACCTGATCTCTGAATGTATCCTGAAATGTTGATTTTGTACCGGTAAGACGGCATTTTCATGAGACTGTGTAACATTTTGTAAGTGGGTAGAATACGCGTATCGGGCATAGAAGTTCCATTTTCTTTTTCTTGACCAACTCAATTTTGCAGACCACTCACGGGCTTCTGAAGGTAGATCAGTATTATATTTTAGCCAGGGATGTCGCCAGGTATTCCATTCAACATGCATTCTGATTTCCTTGTCAGAAAAAAAGTTAACAGCGGCATACCATCCTTTTTCATTGACAGGAATTCCTCCGGATGAGAAGGTCTGACCTAATCCGGAATCAAATCCGGGACTAAAATTTCTCCATAGAAGCGCAGCATCTGCATACTTGCCCAGGCTTCGTAAAACGCCGTGCAGATGGGCATATTGGAGGGTTTCGGTTATCGCACTTTCACCGAATAGCAATGTCTTGTGCCACAATACCTGGTGATGAAAACTGCCGAACCATGAGCCACCACTGTGATTCCAGCGTTGATATAATTTACCTACCGTATCAAAAACTGGATCCTCACGGTGATGAACAATTGAAATTCCGATGCTGGCTGAGGTCCATTCTTTCAACCAATGAGCACCGGTTAATAACTGATGCTGACGGTCGCGGTTGTTGATTTCACTGACTGTTCGGTGATAGCCAGAGCGCTGAAGTGTCTCGACAAAAGAATATCTTTCTTCGCTGCTGTCTACAGCGGGGATTGAAGCGTCATGTCTTCTTGATGAATAAAATAGTTGCATTGATGATTGTCCAGGTAACCGAAGGATCACAGAGGTCCCTCGAAACATGTTGTTTTCCTGCAATGAAGTGTAGGGCTTAAGTATCATGGAAGGTTTCACCAGATATCCGGGATCCTGTGAACCTGCTGATGCGAAACAGTTATCAATCACCAGGCCCTGACCGATTCGCATACGATAATCGCCTATGATCCATTGTGATAGTCTGGGATGTATATGTTCGATAACAATATAACTGGTCAAATAGTCTACTCCTGCAGGAGCGCGGTTGCTCCACCATGGTTCGCCTGCGTCTTTCTCAGCGATAACACCAAATTCAAATCTTCCACGTAACTTCAAACGTGCTCTAAGAAAAGCGCGATCTTCCGAACCTGCATATGAATCTGTCACTTTGCGATCGTATTCATTGGTTGATATTTTTCTCCCTAATCTCATACTGAGTCGTCCACTCAAATCCTGTCTTAAACCTGATTTTTTTTTCCAGGGGTTGGACCATGCCTTATTTTCAAGGCCAACAAGTCGAAGAATCTTTCGAATCTTATCCAATTCAAGATCGCCTATGCTTTGCAGTTCCAGAACAGAATACAGCGGGCCATGCTTGTGAATGTATTTTAAGATGTTCAAAACGTCTTTCTGATTAAGAAATGGTAGGTTGCGAAGCCATTCTGCGTTGATATTTGAGCAACTAATCAAATGCAATGCTTCTGCGGATTCCGTTTCTTCAGCAAGCGGTGAAGCGTCAACGATGTCAGAAATAAGGTCAGCCTCCTGCAAAATTGAAAGGCCTTGGGAAGTATCAATGGTCTGGGCTTTGAGGGTGTGCACGCAAAGCATGATTACTGTCATTGCTGACAGAAGGGTGTGTGTGTTCATCTTTCAAAGATACTATGGAAAATCTATACAATTGACGCCATAACCTGAATCGGCTAGTGATTTCAGATCCTTTGGTTTCAATGGATGATTTCCGTTAAAATCGTATTTTCGCCCCCGGTCCCGTAGTTTAATGGATAAAATGTGAGATTCCGGTTCTCATGATACAGGTTCGATTCCTGTCGGGACTACCAACACTAATGCACCAGCGTCACATCACCTTTCACAACACGCTCGACACCATTTTTTTCCAGAACCAGCCAGTAGGTATACACTCCTGGATTGAGTTTTTGACCGTGGAATGTTCCGTCCCAACCGCGATATCCTGTCAGCGGAAGGTTTTCAACCGAGTAAACTTCTTCACCCCAGCGTGAAAAAATCTTACAGGTCTTGATTATGACATCATTGACATTAGAGATTACTTCAAAGTAATCGTTGGTGTTGTCCCCGTTTGGTGAAAAGACATTGGGCACGTAGACGAAGATGTCTTTGATTACATGAATCGTTATACGGGTTGTGACCGCGCAACCATTCTCATCGGTCAGCGTCACCATATATTCTATATCATTTTCGGGACTTGCAATTGGATTGAGACAATCACTGCAACTGAGTCCGACAGCAGGTTGCCACTGAATGGTCGCTGGAGAAAAGTCCGTCTGAATCGAAATTTGCAAATTTGAGCCAGCACTGATGTCATACGCTGACTGGACGGTGATCTTTGGCTCTGACAAATGTATCTGGACATTCACCAGGGAGTCGCACCCATTCGCAGCTGCACCTTTTATTTTTTCGAGACCAACTTGGCGAAGTCGATCGTATACCTGGCCATTGATGATGACCTGATCATTTATACACAGTGTTGTGTCAAAATCAAAGCGTGGTATAGGAAGTACTGTCACTTGAATGGAGACGATCGAATCGCAGCCTGCAGAGGTCTTGAGACTGTCCGTGCCATTGGTATTTTTCGCATGATATGTCTTGTTGCCAATAAGGATACTGTCACCATAGCAAATTTGACGGTGCACCGTGTGCGAAAAACTTTGAATAAAACTGAGACGGACATCAACGAGGGAATCACATCCGTACGCACCAAGACCTCGCAGCGTATCTGTGCCGGATGGATGCAGTTCATCATACTGATGTCCGTTGAAAATGACCGATTGCCCTGAGCACAAAGTCCTGTTAAGCGTAGATCTGGAAGGTTGGAAAAAACCAATGTGCAAGTTGACCACACTGTCACAACCATGGCTCGAAGCCCCGGCGAGTGTGGTACTGTAATTTGTTTGTACTGAATTCAGCACAACATTGCCAAATCGAATCGAGTCACCCGGGCATAATGTGCCATTGTAATTCAATTCAGCATCCGGATAAAAACTGAGATTTATACTGACCGTGCTGTCACAACCTCCAGGGGTGCGAAGAATCTCGGTGCCTGAAGGTCTATTGACATCATACGTCGTGCCGTTGACAACAATGCGCTGATTTTTGCAAAGCGTTTGTGTTACAGTACTTCGCGCGGACGGTAGAAAAATCAATGAGATTCTGACAATGCTATCACACCCTTTCTGATTTACTAAGGTTTCCAATCCAAGAGGCCGGGCGGCATTGTATATTCTATTATTGATCCGCACACTGTCACCATCACAAAGCGTTGGAGAAAAGTATGTGCTGTCCGGTTCAAGAATCACGATGCCTACATTAACAACGCTGTCACAACCGGCTGCTGAACCATTGCGAATGACCTCCGTTCCACTCACATTGGTGGCATCATATACAGTGCCATTAACGGTCACAAAAGATCCCCGGCAAAGCGCCGTATCAAATCTTCCTATAGACGGCTTTAAAAACCCAAGCCGCACATTTAGGACGGTATCACATTCAGAAGAATTACCACTTTTGAGCCGAATACTTCCGGATGGATTGTTGATGTCAAATCGCTGCCCGCCAGTTATTTGAAAATAGTCAGGACAGTGTCCTACTGTACTATCCAAAAGAATATTTTCCGTGCCAATGATGATATTGAAACTGACCTCATTGGTGCAAAAACGTAAGTCCGTTCCTGTTGCAAAAAGTTTAGTCGTGGTAAAAATGGTGTCTCCGTTAAAATAAGATTTGCCACGACGTCCTGTGAACGAAAAGTATCCTGATCGATTCAGTGTATTTACTCCGGTGATTGGTTTGAGTACATAGTATTGGCAGGCTCTGATATCAGGAATCGGATCCACAATCGTTGTCTGGTGAAACATGATACTGATTGTGGAAGTGGATATAGGGCAAGTCTTGCCGTCACCGACGGTATAATAAAAGCTATAAAGGCCAAACCCATAATTGGATGCTATGATTTTAGGGCCTATTTGTTTTCCTGCCTGATCCGTAAAAACGCCTCCCGGGTCAAAATTTCTTAACAGGTTATTGAGATCAACAGAATCGATGCTGCACAAATCAATCAGAGTGTCGCGACCAGCACTTACTCTTTGAACAACTCGTAAATCTATAACTGATGTATCCGGTGGGCAAGGTTGAACAGATGGCACAATATAATATATTGTGAAGGTCTTGCCACTTGCGCCTGTTGTATTGAAATTATTTCCGCTGAGTTTTCCGCTGACTGTTTTTTCTGTAAAGACACCACCCTGGTCTGCATTAACGGTAATCTTACTAAGGTCTATGTTGCTTCCGTCACAGACAGACAAAGACTGGTCCTGGCCTGCATTAGACATCTTTTGAATGGAAATCTTAAAACTGTCAGTTGCCGCACAACCCTGGTTTACATCAAACCGGTAGATCCAGCCTGACTGCGTTATCCTGTCCCCGGGTTTGAATGTCTGGCCTCCGCCGTTGCGCATGGAGTAGTACGCGGCGGACATCGTCAGTCTTTCACCGAAGATGGAGTCGAGCACATAATTCGTGCAGCTTGTGGTGTCGGCATGCTGATACAACAATGGCGTTGGGACGACTTCGAGAATGACAAAAACCGGCGCCGCAAAGCAATCGCCCAGTCTGACGACGGCATAAATGGTATCTGTCATTGACGAAAAAACGGAAGGCACCGGCCGGGTAAGCTGAAGGTCATAATAGAATTGCGTTTCAGTTCCGGACTGAATGTTGACGAGTTGTTTGAGCGAATCCGTATAAAAAGTATAAGTGCCATCGGGTGATGAACACCGCTTCACAACGGCGTTATAGGTAAGGGGTTGATCCACCAGCATAAGTCTTACTTCAAAAACATCTGAAATGCATGTTCCTTTGACATAGACGGCGTAAATGGTTGTGGTTTTGCCGATCGTCACGGGATTCATTACTGGATTGTTCCTTGCGCTGTCCCAGTAATATTGTACCTTAATCATCGTATCACCGGCCTGAATCATGCGCGTGATTTCGTCGAGATCAAAAGTCCCCATGCCGTTGGTGTCTTTACATTTCATGGATCCCGCCATGCCGTCATAAGACAATTTGCCTGCGATGAGTTTGACCCTGCTGACATTGCTGCACTTCGCATTACGTACCAGTGCATAAAGAATACTGGAATCGGTTCGGAAAGGGCTAAAAGCCGTATCCCGTAATGTGCTGTCCTTAAAGAATGTCACCGTATTACTGCTGACGCTATCATTGATCGCCGGGATCAGTAGATTAAGATTAAAGTTCGCTTTGCCATCTGATTCGGGACATTCCATTTTGCGAACATCTTTTGCCACTGGCAAAGGATTTACGCTTAATTTGATAGGGACTGCAGGGGATTCGCAATCGCCTTTGCATGTCGCAGCGTAAATAGTTGTTGTTTCATTAATTCGCAAAGGAGGTACGATCAGCGTGGTCTTGTTGATGTCCTCATAAAATTTTACATTCACACTGTTGTTGCCGTTTTTAATAAAATTTTCGAGGTTAATTAAAACGAAGGTGGCATAGCCGTCCTTATCCGCACATTTTTCGTCTGAGGTCGAACGTGCTCCTGTAAAAGGCGTCACCTTCAATTCAACAGGTACAAGTGGTGACACACAATTACCCTCCCGTATTCTGGCGTATACCGTAGTGGAACTTGTTACATAAGGCGACATGATTTTCATAATTCCGGTCGCATCCTTGAACCATTCCACAATACCTCCACTGCCACCCAAAATTGTCGACTCTGCGTCTTCGAGAATAAACTTTCCTTTGCCGCTGCCGTCGTCGCATACTTCAAGATTGGCCTTGTTGGCTACAGGGCACTTAACGGTAATCGTAATTCGGTCTGTAAAAATCTCCTTGCAGCACATAGGATCCGGTTTAGGGTTGACTATGCCGACAATCTCATAAGTCTTGTCACACCAATTGGCCGGGATTTTATATGTAAAAGGTGTAATGGTACTTTTGGCGGGAACATAATTACCTGCTCCTGAAATGCTTGCGGAACAACCATTGTTCGTAATACCTCCGGCCCACGCATCGCCGTCACCCATCATGCCAGGATCCATCAGATCATAAGTAACGGTAGTACCACAGGAACAGCCATTAATTGAAAATCCCTGGGTACGTGTGCCAGTTCCGCCCTTATTGGTAAATGCGCCAATGCTTCGAGCACAGGTACTGGTGCTGACAAAAACTTTAAGTCCCAGACCGCATACGGAAGAAAAATCATAACTTGTACTTGCGGCACTGCTACAGAACACAACCCAAATGGCATTGGCTGGCAGATTGTATCCAGCGCCAACAGCTGTGGCCATGCAACCTCCGATCAACCCTGCTCCGCCGGCCTGAACACTACAACCACCTCCGATGTCCGCATTGCCCGCGCCACCGGTATTATTCTGGCTGGCATAGTCAAAAAGAAAATTACTGGTATTAAAACCACTGCCAGTCCACATGACTACGAATTCATTATTTTGTTCGGTGCCGCAGGCATCAATCAGAATGCCGATTAGTTCTGGACAAATCCTGCAGTTGCCTCCTGGAGTCGTGATCATAGAAGTACCTATCAGCGTTCCCTGGCCCTGATATGGGTTATAGCCGGGTGTGCCGTTGATGTAAAATTCTACTTTGCCGCCATTGGGAAGATCATTGCCTTTTAAATTGATGGTAAACTGATCTCCACTGCAAAGTTCACAAGATGGATTACAGGCCGGGGTAACATCGGTAGATTCAAATTCAGGGCACTGGGCCTGTAGTGCACATGACAAAGCATACGCCATGAGCAAAGCCATGAGTCTTCTGATCACCAGGTTGGTATTTGATACAAATGTACGAAATCACACGGGATTGCGCGAAAGCACCGTCATATCTCAATTGAACCCAAAGCGCATCAAGTCTTGGAAAGTACCATCTTGAAATTCGAGAAAATTAACTTGCTGTCTCCTCTTCCATCAAATTGCCGACTCGGCCTACAGCACAACTCACAAATGATTTGGCCTTGAGTAAAAGGCTATTGGGATCGTCAACCTTAGGATATCCCAGGTGTGCTAAAGTCTCCTCAGCCAATGGAATCAGCCGGTCTTCTGAGGCATTAAATCTTACGGCATCATTTTCCTGATCCACCTGCACATCGGATATCCCTGCAATACTTGAAAGCGAACGGATTATGGTACCAGCGCAACCAGCGCATTTAAGATTCTGAATAAATATTTCTCTTTTCATTTTTTACATTATTATACTTATAGAACACCTCAGTGGTCAAAGGAGTTCAATCAAGTCAGATGGTAATATCTTAATGGAATAGAATGCTTTAAGAATTTATCAGAGAAATATTTTCAAATCTAAAATGCCCCAAGCAGTCTAACTAAAGGACATTGACATAATCAGGTTCGCGGGACAATTTTGTACTATTGTGTCCGAGCGATGGAATAAAGTGATCAATAATTTATTGACACTACCACGATATCATGCTTTCTGATCGCTGAATTGGCTCAGTAAAAAATTGGATACGTCTCAATTCAAATTTTCGATTATCAGTGAAGTGGATCCACCACCTCCGTTGCAAATACTCGCCAGTCCATAATGTCCGTTTTGCTGTCTGAGAATCTGACTGAGGCTTACCAGGATTCGGGCGCCGGAAGCCCCAATAGGATGGCCCAGCGATACGGCACCTCCATTGATATTGATTTTTGAAAGATCCACATCCAGGATTTTACCAAAGGCGATCGGAACAACGGAGAATGCCTCGTTGATTTCAAAGAAATCGATGTCTTTTAATTGAAGACCGCCACGCTTTAATGCCAGCGGTGCAGAAATTGTTGGGGCAGTGGTAAACATCTTTGGTTCGTGTTCTCCATCTGCATAGGATACAATTCTTGCTATTGGCGTAAGTTGGTGTTGTTGGAGGAATTCTTCACTGACAATAACCATTGCAGCCGCACCATCATTCAGAGTGGATGCATTCGCAGCGGTCACTGTTCCCTGAGGTGAAAATGCCGGACGCAATCCGGCAATCTTGCTAAAGTCTACTTTCCTGAATTCCTCATCTTCTGATATGATGACCGGATCACCTTTTTTTTGAGGGAGCATAACGGGGGTAATTTCATTTTTGAAAAGACCGCTCGAGGTAGATTCTGCTGATTTTTTATAGGACCGAATGGCATATTCATCTTGTTCTTCCCTGCTGATGTTCAATTTTGTTGCGGTCTCGTCTCCGCACAATCCCATCGCGGAATGATCATAGGCATCCGTCAGTCCGTCTTTTTGTAATCCATCGACGATTTCCGCACCGCCGAATTTATTGCCCCATCGCAAGGAAGGAATGTAGTGCGGAATGTTGGACATGCTTTCCATGCCACCTGCGACAATCACATCCGCATGCCCGAGTTGAATCGCCTGCGCAGCAAGGGCTGCCGCCTTTAAGCCCGAAGCACACACTTTGTTGACCACGGTGCAGTTGACGGAATATCCGAGTCCGGCTCCCAATGCAGCCTGCTTGGCGGGTGCCTGTCCGAGATTAGCCGATACGACATTACCCATATATACATCGGTAATAAGCGATGAATCGATACCAGCACGTTCGATGGCGGCACGCAGGGCAGAAGAGCCCAGCTGAACTGCTGTCTGGCCAGCAAGAATGCCTCCGAAAGAACCAATAGGGGTCCGGGCTACTGATAGAATATAAGCTTGTTTCATGGTTTGGATTTAAAAAATGATATAGATAATTTAGAAAAAAATCATTTTCTGTCTGACGATGACTACAATGATTTTATGATATTTTTTTTAGTTGAATTCAATAATTTAAGACACGACGGTTCTTCTGAACTTAAATCTTTACATTAATTAAACTCTAAAGTAACATCGTGGTTCACCGAGATTGCATTAAAATTTCCCTTTGAATCAGGTAAGGGAATTGCATACATTCCGAAATTTACCTGATTGCCGTCTCTTCGTTTTTTAGATAGTGTCGAAAGGGGTTCTTTGGTGATGGAAGACTGATTGGGTTTGATGGTGGTCATGACACAGCGGTCACATGGTTTGAGAATCTCAAATCTTTGACCATCAATTGTAAATGCTTTTAAATGATCTTCTTCAAAAGCCTCTGTGTCACGCAGGACAAAGTTAGGTCTGAATTGAATCGGATCTATAGACTCGCCACACCACTCCGAAACTTTCTCAACGGAAGCCTGGCTGATCAAGTGTATCGGATATCCGTCCACGAAAGATACACTAAATGGTTTTCCATGATAGGGTGAAGTCCGGATACGATGATCTGGAATCCGCGCTACGAGAATCACTCGGTGGTCGAGATATTCTGAAAGCCATTGGGTTGCATGGGTGCTCCAAATTTCGGCCTCAAAAGTCGATGACCATAGATTTACCGAAAATCGGACAGGTTCAGTATGGCCTTGCTGCAGGGTTTTTGGAATCAGGACAAAATTATTTTCGGGATCCATGACCATGAAATCGTTCTCCAGTTCACTGACTTTAAGAAGATTGAGGTTAGGGTATTTTCGCTGTGAAATAAAATTTCCCTCTTCATCTACCAACATCCAATGGCGATCCCAGCGAATGCCTTCTTTCTCGAGTATGGCACGATGATGGGTAAGTGGGCCAAGCGATTTAATTGGGAAAGAATATATTTTATCCAGAATGGCCATTCGGTACAAAGGTAATCACGGATCAGCTTTTGCATCAGAAGTTACTTAAAACACGATTTGTTGATTTATGCATGATCGCCTCTAATTTTAGCATGTTCAGGAAGTTGTAAACAGTTACAGTATCCAATAAGATAAAAGAATTTCATTCGAATTGGATTCTTAGAATTACCAGTCTTTGGACATCTGGTTTCTTTTGTATTGCTGGATTGCAGGATTTTTCGGAAATTGGCCCCGCCTTAATTCAGTAAATGCCTAATAATCAAAAAGTTATATCTAAAGACACCTTGCGTCAGGCATTTGAACTGATGTCCATTGCGAAGGCCATGACTGAAATTTACGAGGCCAATTTCAAATTTGTCTCAAAGTATGTACACGCCACTTCGCGCGGACATGAGGCGGTGCAAATAGCTTTGGGCATTCTGCTGGAAGGCAAAGATTATTTGTCGGCATATTATCGGGATGATGCATTGTTGTTGGCGATCGGGATGCAGCCTTACGAATTGATGTTGCAGCTGATGGCCAAGCGTGATGATCCATTCAGCGGTGGTAGATCCTATTATTCTCATCCCAGTCTAAAAAGACCCGGCCTACCCAAAATTCCACATCAGTCTTCTGCAACAGGAATGCAGGCTATCCCAACCACCGGAATCGCCATGGGTGTTCAGTACCGGGAGCTTCAAGGGCTCGCAGCAGCTGAAGAAAAAGGAAGTATTGTAGTATGTTCACTGGGCGATGCGTCCATCACGGAAGGTGAAGTGGCGGAAGCATTTCACATGACCTCTTTAAAACAACTACCGCTATTATATCTTGTACAAGATAACGAGTGGGATATTTCTGCCCACAGCAGTGAGATCCGAAAAGGCAATGCGGTAGACTATATCAAGGGTTTCCCAGGAGTGGAAGGAATTTCGATTGACGGAACCGATTTTGCTTCCTGCTATGCGACCTTGTCAGAAGTAATTCGAATTATCCGCACGGAAAGAAGGCCTTTTCTGGTTCACGCTAAAGTGCCATTGTTAAATCATCACACTTCGGGGGTCAGAAAAGAGTGGTACCGTGATGATCTTGAAGCACAAAGTCAGCGAGATCCTTTTCCGCGCCTCAGGAGTCTTTGCATTGAAAACGGCATAAGCGAAGCCGAACTGGATCAACTGGTCAAACAATGCGAATTAAAAGTTGAGGGTGATTTTAACCGGGCGAAAGAAGCGGAAGATCCCCGTCCGGAAGATTTGTACACGCATGATTTTGCGCCGACGCCAATACGCGAAGAGTGTGGTGTTCGGCATCCACTGGGTGGCGAAGAAAAAGTGATGGTTGATTGTGCATTGTTTGCTGTTGAGGAGTTATTGCGCTGTAATCCAGAATGTCTTTTGTATGGACAGGATGTTGGAAAACGTTTGGGTGGTGTGTTTCGGGAAGCCGCAACGCTTGCGCAAAAATTCGGAGATCACAGGGTATTCAACACACCGATTCAGGAAGCATTTATCGTGGGTTCTACAGTCGGCATGTCTGCAGCAGGATTAAGACCGATTGTGGAAGTTCAGTTTGCGGATTACATCTGGCCCGGATTGAATCAGCTGTTTACCGAAGTTGCGAGATCGTGTTATCTAACGAATGGCAAATATCCCGTCAGTATGATTCTGCGAGTGCCGATCGGCGCATATGGTAGCGGAGGTCCATATCACTCTTCCAGTGTTGAATCCGTTGTTTGTAACATAAAAGGGGTTAAGGTGGCCTATCCTTCCAACGGAGCTGACCTGAAGGGGCTGATGAAAGCTGCTTACCACGATCCCAACCCTGTTGTAATCTTCGAACACAAGGGACTCTATTGGTCCAAAGTGCCGGGGACGGATGCAGCCCGATGTGTCATGCCGGATGAGGATTATGTCGTGCCTCTGGGAATGGCGCGTCTTGTGCAATCTGCTGATCCGGATAGAATTCTGAAGGGTGAAGCACTTGCACTGATTACTTATGGCATGGGTGTACACTGGGCGCTCAATGCATCCAGGCAGTTTGAGGGTCAATTGAGTATCCTGGACTTAAGAAGCCTCGTGCCGTTGGATACAGAAGCTATTTATAATCTTGTCAGATCACATCATCGTTGTCTGGTGGTGACTGAAGAAACGATTGAAAATAGTTTTGCTCAGACCCTAGCTGGTAGAATCGGAGAGCATTGTTTTGAATATCTCGATGCGCCGGTAAGAACAATTGGTTCTGTCAATATGCCGGCCATTCCACTGAATTCAACTTTGGAAAAGGAAATGGTATTAAATGCTGACAAAGTTGCTGTAGAAATCAAAAGGCTCTTAAATTATTAATATCAAACTACTTTGATATTTTTACATGATCAATGAATGATTATGTGCGTCAAACTTGTACTGTTTTTGTTTTGGTCATCCGCAATTTTTTCACAGACCAATTTTTCATTCTCAAATCCTGAATTCGAAGACTTTCTCAAAGGCAATTTCCAAAATGATCATTTTGAGAAAAGGTTAATTCAGTCAGATGAGATGCTGCCGGCATGGTTGAAGCAGCAGATTAGTCCGGACTCATTGTCTGTTTTTTTACATAAAATTATTAGCTTCAGGAATCGAAATACGATTGCAGATACGGTGACTGAACCAGACAAAGGGATTCGTGGTGCGCGCAAAATGATTTCAAAGTATTTGCAATATTTGAATGAAAGGAATTTTTCAGTCATTGAACAGTCTGAATTTTCTTTTGATTATGAAATGTGCGGCAGGTTGCGCCATACTGAACTGATGTCATTTGTGCCAGGTGTTGGTCCTCAAAAAAATGAGCTTGTAATTGTTGAGGCCCACCTGGACAGTCGTTGTGAAGATCGATGTGACAATTCGTGTGTAGCTGAAGGTGCAGAAGACAATGGTTCTGGATCTGCCATGATGATGGAATTGGCACGATTGTTATCACAGGTGGAGCTGAAAAGGTCAATTGTTATTATATGGATTACCGGTGAAGAACAGGGTCTGGGCGGGTCCAGATCCTTTGCCGTCTATTGTAAAAATAACGGTATCAAGATAAAGGCTGTTTTTAACAATGATATTGTTGGAGGTATTGAATGTGGCATAACCTCTTCGCCACCATCTTGCCCCGGTCCTATTCACTATGATAGTACCCATCTTCGGATATTTTCTTCCGGTACCGTCAATAGCATGCACAAGAACCTCGCCCGGTTGTCCAAAGTATTGATGGAGAATAACAAAAATATCTCCAGTCCCATACAGTTGGATGTGATGATCAATGAAGACCGCACAGGCCGTGGTTCGGATCATATTCCCTTCAGAGAAAATGGATTCACTGCTTTGCGTTATACTTCTTCCTATGAACACGGAGATGGTAATCCGGATCAGCCTAATTACCAGGACAGGCAGCATAGTGTGCGCGATGTGTTGGGCAGGGATATTGATAACGACGGCGTCCTGGATAGTCTTTTCGTCAATTTTGCCTATCTTGCCAACAATACTTTTGTCAATGCCGTGACGGCGTCTAATGCCGCCACCAATTTCAATGTAATTCCGCAGATTAAAGCCACCGTTAACGGAACCCTACTGACGATAGATATCACCAATCCGGATACCACAGCCCGGGAATATTTGTATTTGATCCGAAGGATCACTTCTGTTTATTACGATACCATCATCCGATCATCTTCAACGCATCTTGAATTGGGTGGTCTGAGTGGTTTTCAATATTATGTATCAGCTCTTGCAGTCGGAGATGATCAATGGATGAGCATGATTAGCAATGAAGTGCTGGTGAGGATTGTGAATGCTGTAAAAGATTTGAACAGCCCTGACCGTGCGGTCGAGCTAATACAAAATAAACCTAATCCTTTTGATGAGTATACAATAATACCCGTCATAGTCAATGACAGGTCAAAAATCCGTTCTGCTGCTTTGATTATAACGGACGACAGCGGAACGCAAATTCAGCATAGGAATCTGGACTTGATCGAAGGGGTCAATGAGATCTTTTTTGAATTACCGTATGGTGCGCTTTCGGAGACTTATTATTATAGTCTCGTGGTCAATGGAGACATTTTGCAAACTTTGAAAATGCAAGTTTTAAACTGGTGAGAAAAAGTGGAAGCAGCAAATTAAATATTCATCGGGTCATTATTTAATGAGAAAGATATTTTTAGTCAGTATCGTAATTCATTCTTACCTGATCGCCCAGGAGCAGATAGGGATTGATTTGACGCGTGCCTATCAGGTAATCGATGGATTCGGTGCTTTTCAGACTGGTGACATAACGACCCAGACCTGGTGGCAAGATTTGTACATTCATGACCTGGAATGTTCTGTGTATCGAATAGACTTGACCCCACGATTAAAGTCGCCATATTCTGATTTGAGCTATTAATCTCCATGGTTTATGGGCTCCCAGACCAAAAGTGTGTTTAATCTGGAAGATCCCTCTAATCTGGATGGGCCAGAAAATAATCGGGTAAGAACCTATACGGGACCGGGAGATTATTCACGGCTCTTTGGGGGGAGGAACGCACCCATTGCCGTCATGGGACCTGATATCGAAAGTAACCTACTTAATTTTATATATCCGGTAAATGGCGCAATTGCAGAACTTCTGAAAAATAAAGTAAAACTGGGCGATGTCAAAATTATCGGTTCAATATGGTCTCCTGTTCCCTGGGTAAAGGTTTCGTCCGGCAATACGTATCGCAATAATTGGTGGCCCGGCCCCGTCAATGGTTCCAAATGGCCATTTATCTGGGGTGGCAATTTTGCCGGTGGAAGATTGGATGTGAGCGGGACAAAGTATAATGTGTTTGATGATCGTGCAATGGGTGGCTCTGGACCAACCGATGCGGTTACGCAGTTTGCCAGAAGCAGTGCTGCCTACATTTTGGGATTTCAACGTCAGTACAAATTTCAATTTTATGCAATCAGCATTCAGAATGAATTAAACTTTGAGGAATACTATAATAGTATGACTTACCCCCAATCATCACAGTATATTACAGCTTTGAAAGCACTTAAGGCAGAATTTAGCAAGTATCCTGAACTTAGAGAGATAAAAATTATGGGGCCTGAGGATTTATTGGGCGGTGATGCCTACGGAATGTGGGAGTATGGCGGACCGGTTCATAAGAATCTTCAATACTTATCTAATATTGCAAAGGATCCCGGTGCCAACGCTGCACTTGATTTTTTCTGTATTCACGGTTATGCCAGTGACGGAGTAAGTTCGGCTGGGGCAAATGCAGGATTATGGGATTGGTGGGCGAATGGCTGGACTTCCAGTCCTGCACCAGGAATTCCTTCCAATGTGAAGGGTTTTGTTTCATACAATAAGAAGTCATGGATGACAGAGACTTCAGGCGAGAATAGGGATTGGCTATATCCCAAAAACGCTTATCCGAATAGTGGTGCCTGGAGCCTGGCTTTAAAAATTCATCAGGCACTGACGACTGGAATGCAAAGCGCATGGGTTCACTGGACATTTGTTGATAGTAATTCGGATGGTACGGTAAGTGATTATGGAATAACTAATCAGGCAGCTGGGCTTCAATCCCCTAAATACAATGCGATCAAGCATTTTTATAAGTTCATCAGACCGAATTCCAGGCGATATCATGTCAATACGGCGAACAATGCCAGAGTACTTTGTTCATCTTATTTTAATCAAAATGACAATGCCTTGACAATGGTGTTGATCAATAGTTCATCTTCAAATGAAAATGTAATTATCAATATACCGGAGAAAAATAAATCTCTCGTGTTTAATGACTACTTGAGTTGGGAGAATAATTATTTTATTTCGTCAAGCAAGACATTCGTTGGTGGCTCTCTGGCGCTTGCGATGCCTCCGTATAGCGTCCGCACGCTGACCGGCAAATTTGACTTAACCTCAGCAAATATAGAATCTGCAAAATTAGACCTTAATGTTGTTTTTGATTCCGAGAGAAATCTCCTGACAATACAGGGAGAGGGTATTGAAGATTTAACAAATTTCATTGCAACAAATATCAGTTCCGGCTTATCGAGCACAGCAATTGATTTGGGTGTTTCTTCAACGGGACGCTTGGTCCGTATACCAAATTTAGTCCCCGGGGTTTATTTCATCAACTATCAAAAAAAGGATAGAACTTTCTGTGCCAAAATTATTAAATACTGATATTCGTTATGTGATTCTTATCTTTTGGAAACCAGTAGTATTAATTTGTAAGAAATAATTATGGCGTTAAAAATCTGATAGCACGACTATTTTTTTTTACGAAGAAGTCACATTAAGTAAAAGTATTTTCAAAATTCTAAATCTCGTAAATATTATGGCTTACCTGGTTTTTTGGTTTCTGCCTTGATACAACGCCACCCAAATTGTTTAATGCAACACACTAAATAATCTTCTCAGCTTTCCTGACTTGAATAGATAAAGGCCATCTGCAAATGCAGAGACATCGATTTTGTCATCCTTGAAGCTCAAAGCTGACCTTATTACAATTTGACCGCTGCTGTTGACAATTTCATAATCAAGAGGAAAAATTAAATCTTGATTTGTGCTCAGTGAAATAGCATCTTTTGCAGGATTGGGATAAAGAAATGTGAATAGGTCTTTCTCCTGATTTTGTGTATTTGTGAGCGCGTAGGAATATTTTAAAATCCTGGATGAAAACTTAAATTCGCCGACCCACAACTGGTTGTCATGGAAAAGCAGCGAGCCTGGCATAAACAGTTTTTTTCGTCCTATCCCAGGCTGATTGTCTGCAGCGTTTTTTTCATTTCCAAGCACAACCATTTTGTTTTTATCCGGGGCATCTTGAATATTTTGCCACAGTAGAATGTCATGAAAACTCTGATTTGCAATCGCCAGAGATCCTCGGTAAGCAGCGGCTTCAGCCGGAAGATTCAGCATTCCAGAAGTATTGATAATCTTCCAAGGATTCTGATCAGATTGTAAAAGATCCGTCACTCTGTAAATGTAAATTGCGGGAGGTGACTGCTGCGTAACACAAAAGTATTCTCCGTCCGAAGAAAGACGGTTTAGTTCCACGGCGCCATAGTCAAATGTGAAATCGGGATTGATGGATGGATCAGATGGAATACCTTTCCAGATATACACTTTACCAGACCGATCTGCAAGGTATAAAAAGTTACTATCAAGGGCAATCCCTTTGATATCTTTCAACAGTGCGGTGCCGATCTGATTGTTAAATTGAATATCAGGACGTAGATGAATTTTATCAGAGTCCTTCCAGATTGCAACAATGGATTTTCCCGCAGCGGCAAATGTTTTTTTATAAAGTACATGATCCCATGGAAATAAATTGAATGATCGAGTATCAATTATTTTGTCAGGCAAAATTCCTGATTTATCCGGTATATGATTGTAAATATAGAATCGATGATCAAAATCGGAGCTCGCGATAAGTCTTGTGCCGTCGGTGCTGAGGACCGAATTCTGAATGTAACCTATATCCGTTAAACTGTTATGGTGAAAGTCGCTTACACTGAGCGCAAACAGTGGATCTGGATGAAGGCTGTCAGGAGGTTGAGAATATACCAGAATATTGTTGCCATTATAATTGTTGACATAAATTAGCCCATCAGCTTCCGTGACATCAACTCCGTCTCCATTGCTGTAATATGACGGTGAGAAAGATATATATGGCTCCTGCCCGGCTGTGGTAGGTGTGGATTTCCAGGTGTATAGATGTTGTAGTCCCGAGGCGATCATTTCGCCATTGGATAGAACAGTGCCTTTGATCCATTCATCCCTGTAAAAGTCATAAGGTTGATTGGCCTGAGATGGGTAAGCATTCCAGAAAAAAGTACCTGGTTTGTTGGTGACACGTGCATTATGATCTCCGACAAAAAAGTATGTAAGGCCATCGGATGAGATGTTCCGTGGAGTTCCAAAGAATTTGTTCGTGATGGTATAATCGGGTGGTTGATTGTCGATGACTGGAAGATTATTCCAAAATAATATCGTACCACCCATCGTTGCAACAGCGGCCAGTCTTCGTCCATCAGTCCAAATTCCCCACGGCCATCCCCAGCGCAAAGTGATTCCGGAAGGTGTTATCGAAGGTAGATGGATTGAGATGTCTGCGCAAACTCCTGTACTGGAAGGAAATTTATTCCAAATAAGAAGCCGGTCATTATGTGTGTCTGCTACCGCAAGGACGCCGTTACTGGCTATGGACAGATTGCCTGGCCAGTTCAAACCACATTTGGATGAACCTGGATCATTCGAGTCGAAGTTGCTTTGACCGAGTACAATGTCTGGCGGCGTGTCCCAGCGCTTTGGTGCTTTATTCCAGATTAATATTCGGTTGTTGAAACGGTCGCAGACTGCAAGTTTTTTTCCGTCGGAAGCCAGTCCGTTTGGATGATTAAACAATAGTGCGCCTCCGCACTGATTGAAATCAATCCCGGACAACATCAGGTCTGCGTCCTGGTAAGTGCTGAACCATCCTTGTGATTGTACCGGATGGACAATTGATAAACTGGTCCACAAGAAACTGTATATTAGAAGTATTATTTGATTTCTCATAATCATAAAAGACAAATTTCCTTAAAATGTACCAGTATCCCATAAATAATATTTCCTGTCATGTAAAAAAATGCTTCAATCATCTGGTCTACTCACTAAGGTTAAAGAATCATTAGAGCAAACACTCGAAGATATTAATTCGATAATTCGTACTTGCCGTTGAGCAGTCTTTGATTATTTACTGGTCTTGGATTAACTTTGTTTTGTTAATTCACAAACCATGAAATCATTTCTCTGTGCTCTGGCTGTAATGCTTATTTCAGTTACACTTTGTGCTGTAAAAAGTCAGTCTATTTATACAGCAGAGGCAGACGCTGAAAATTATTTTGAGATCTGTAAACAGATGAAAACATTCATAGAATCTACCAATGAAAGAAGTATTGACGATATTCAAGTGAAAATGGCGAGATGGGAATATACTGTAGGTGGCCGAGCGCTCCCTTCAGGAAACCTTGAGCCGATTAATCGTTCCTATGCAAAGGCATGGGAATTCATGTATCATCACCAGAATGAATTGAAAAATCATAATAGAAGCTGGTATCCCCTGGAGAGTGAATCAAGTTTTACACCAGGTTCCAATGCTGGTAGAATTAATAGTTTGGCTTTCCATCCAACAGACAGTAATACAATTTTTATCGGCGCTCCGGCGGGTGGTTTGTGGAAAAGCAATGATGCAGGAAAATCATGGATATCACTGACTTCACAGATTCCATCAATCGGGGTTGGAGATATTGTGGTTAATCCGAACAACGTTGACGAAATATATATTGCAACAGGTGATCGGGATGCTGCATATTTTATCAGTAATCCATACAGTTTTGGAATACTGAAATCGAATAATGGAGGAAAAACCTGGGATACATCCGGCTTACAGTTCATGGCTTCACACAGAATGTCAATAACGCGGCTGATCATGCATCCGAATAATTCAGAGATATTATACGCCGCAGTCACCAGTGCTGAAGCAAATTATAAGGGATTATGGAAAACAACGGACGGAGGAAAAAAGTGGACGAATATTAACGGCGGGGCTAAGTATGATGTAGAGTTTCATCCAAATAATCCTTCGATAATATATACATCTGGATACAAAAATGTTCAAAGATCTTTGGACGGCGGACTGACCTGGCAGAACCTTTCGACGTATCCTGGAATGCCGGCAACATCTGACTATGCGATTTCACATATTGCCGTTACACCTGCTGAGCCCGATGCGGTATTTGTTGTTTTTGTGGATGGCGTGACCAAAGGAATGTATAAATCTTCTGATCATGGAGAAAGATGGAGAGTACTCAATAAGTATAGCCTGAATACGCAGGGCGGATATGATTTTGATTTTGCCGTTTCTCAAATAGACACTCAGAATATCGTACTGGGCGGACAATTAATGGCCGTATCAGTGAATGGAGGTAAAACAATGCTGACAAGATCAGAAGGACATGTTGATCATCACGCTTTTTATTTTCGGCGCAACAGCAATCTTCTATTTGATTGCAATGATGGGGGAATTTACGCATCATCCAATATGGGACAAACCTGGATCAATCTCAATAAAGGCCTTTCTGTGATGCAGTATTATCGAATAGCAAGTTCAGGCGTGGATTCAACATTTATACTTGGTGGTGCTCAGGACAACGGAAGTCTTCTTTTTACAGATGGCAAGCGGCAGATGATTTTCGGTGCCGACGGAATGTATTGTGCTATTGATCCAAAGGATCCGGAAGTTTATTACACCTCTTATCAGTATGGGAATCTGATCCCTTGGGGACCGCATGCTCCTGATTTTACCAGTCCGCCCAATGCCGGATCGAATTCATATTCTTGGGTCGCTCCTTTTGTCATTCACCCAACCAATCCAGAAAGAATATTTATTGCGGGGAAGGATATTTTTACTTCCGGAGATTACGGTGCTAACTGGACTAATTATTCAACCAACCTGACCGCAGCGGATAATGTAGGCGGAGGCACAATACGTTCGATGGCAATATCTTCTTCAGATCCTGATCATTACATGTATGCAACTTCTTATGTGGTAGTCTATAAGACCAGCGATGGTGGCAAAAACTGGCAGAATGTTACTTCAAATCTTCCGGTCTCTGCCGGTTGCTTTGATTGTTCGGCTTTGAGTAGTATAGTGATAGATCCTGTTGATCCAGAACACCTTTGGGTAACCATCTCAGGTTATTCTATGTCCAATAGGGTCTTTGAATCATTGGATGGTGGCAAATTCTGGATTAATATATCTTTCAATCTCCCGGCTGTTCCTGTCAATTGTCTGGTAGTTGACAAGTATGATAAGCAAACATTATACATCGGCACGGACATCGGTGTATTCAAACGGGATTCTTTTTCTTCATTCTGGGATCTATGGATGGATGGAATGCCAATTGTACCAGTTCAACAACTTGAACTGGTAGGTCAATTTCGCAAATTGAGAGCAGCGACATTTGGGCGTGGCTTGTGGGAAATGAACCTTGATCAACGAGTTATTTCCCAAGTTCAAAATGGATCAGGGCCAGCAGATTTTTCTGTGTGGCCGGACCCTCTCAACAGACAGATCGCTATATGTAATTTGAGCAACAATTCTCCAATTATTTTTAGTTTATTTTCAATTAATGGCGGAAAAATCATGGAGGAAATTTTACACTCGGAGACATCGCGGATTGATTTGCCAGAACCGCTCAATGGAATATATTTGTATAGTCTGATGGACAAAAATTTGAAGAAGCTTGTTCAGGGGAAATTTTTCACACCTGCCAAAAATTAAAGCATCCATAGTGCATTGAGAATACGGCTAATGGCCTAACCCAGTCTGAAGAATCTCCGGATAAGTAGGGCTGCTGATATCGTCAGGCAAAGAACAAATCCAAGCCAAATACCATCCGTTTTCATGCAGAGAGTAGTTGAAAAAAAATACCCTGCTGGTATTCCTATCATCCAGTATGAAAAAGTTGTAATGACAGTTGGAATGCGAACATCCTGAAGCCCTCTTAAAATACCTATCCCCAATGCTTGCAAAGCGTCTGAGAACTGGAATGTAGCTCCGTAAATCAGCAAATGGGAGGCAATGTGAAGGACTTCTTCGTCATGATTAAATCCCTGGACAAGTGTATGTCTGAAAAACAACAAAATAATAAATAAGAAGAATGCAAGAGAAATTGCAAGCGCAATCGAGTCTTTCCCATTGCGGAGGATTAGTTGATGATCTCGTCGGCCAAATGATTCACCTATCCGGATGGATGAAGCAGTTCCAAGTCCGACATAAATTACATATGAAAATGCAGCAATAGTTATCGCAATCTGATGGGCGGCTTTTTGCTTTGGGCCAAACCACCCAGCAATAATTGCAAGTGCTGAAAATGCGGCTACTTCGCTGGTGTGTTGCCAGGAAGAAGGGAGCGCAAGTCTTAGAAATTTACGAATTGAAGCAAACTTAACATTAAACTGCCATAAACCAAATGGCTTTAGTTTCTTATTGAAACTCATGTGAAGGGTAAGAATAAAGAACATTACTGTGCGGCTAATAAAGCTGGCTATTCCGCTTCCTTCCAAGCCGTAAGCTGGAATATATGACCATCCATAAATCAATATATAATTCAGAATCAGATTGAGTACAACGGAAAATCCTGATAGTATCATCGGAATTCTGGTTAGTTCAACCCCATCATAAAATTGCTTGATACAGATAAAGCCAGACATTGGTACCAGAGACCATATTAACCATGAAAAAAAACGTTCACCGGAATGGACTACCAATGGATCTTGTCCGAAGTGATATAAAACAGGAAAGCTAAATTGAAAGATCAATGCAATGATGAAAGAAATTGAAATGACCGAAAGGGTAGCATTGGCTGCGGTATTAAAGCATGCAGATGGTTGACCTTTGCCGCGGTGTTCTGCCACCAAAGTTGAAATTAAATAGGTCAGCCCAAGGCAAGCAAAACTCGGTATGCTCAGGATGCTGATCATCAGCGAAGCAGAGGCCAGGGGGATATATCCTAGCTGACCTACCATCACAGCATCTGTTATGCTGATTATAATTTGCGAGAGCTGTCCGATCATCAACGGAGTTGCAAGACGAAGGATTGATCGCTGGTTATTGTTAAATATTGAAGGAATTACCATTGACTACAAAGATAATCAGGCATATTAATTTTGGTCATAATCTGTAACTGAAGGAAAGTCATTAACTAATAAAATTGTTTTTTGAAATGTTTGAGTGAGGAATTTTATTTGACTTTTTTGGCATGAAATTTTCAGTATTTCCAATGTCAGATAGAGATCAGTACATTATTGAACTGTCTGATCGTCGCAAGAAGAAAACGAATTCTCATTTTAGCTGCGACACACATTATGAATAATTCAGGGGTGAAAATGTATTCGCACCTGACAATTCCTATTTTAAGTATCACCGAAATAAATATCTGTTCAATTCCTTGCGGGTAATGGCTTTTCGTCGGAACATTGCATCGTAGCAAAGGCGAAATGGTGATCCATTATGTATTTGTCACTTGTTGACAAATGAATTCCAACCAACATTCACTTTTGCTGATTTGTCAATTCGGACTAACCAACGATTTGGCAAAATAACCAACTCAAGAAATATGATTGTAGTAATCATATAGCAGTCTTCATACAATTTCCAAGTTAACTCAAACTCACAAAACTCATTTCTCACCGAAGGTGGTCAAAGACCCCAATGGGGAGAAATGTTTTAAGCGAAGCAAAAAATTTGTGATGTTAACTTTTTATAAACCTAAAATGAATTGTATGAAAAGACTAAGCTTACCCTTAGGAAGAAGTCGGTTGTATTGGAGTTTGTTGGCCGTCCTCTTTGTCTTTGGCACTTCCTACGGAGGTGTCGTTTTCAATGGATCTCCAGGTACAGGAGCGCCACCAGCGACGCTGGGTGGTATTCCAATGTTTAAATTTGTTGATGATTCCAGACCTGTATCAGGGGTTGGAAGTTTGGTTTCTTCTGTAAGTGCAAGTAACGATTGTCCTGTAGGGATTCAATTCAATCTGCCGGTTAACCATAGAGAGGTTCCTGCCGGTGGTTGGGCAACTTGGAGTCATGGTTATACTGGCGATGTTTATGCTACTTTTGGTGGAGCCCTTTCCAGGACCATTACGCTTCCAAACAATACGAGAGCATTCTATCTCTACATTGAAGGCAATAATTTTAATTCTGTCAACATTACCGCTACTGCGAATGATGGTACCACATCTGGTCCAATACCAGTTAGTGGATTCGCAGGTGCAACTTATTACGGTTTTTATACTACCGGTGTAAATTGCATGCTTACAACCATTACAATTAATGTTGGAGCAGGATCAGGTGGATATGCTGTTGGAGAATTTGGTATCAATGTTGATTACAATAATGGTGCTTTATCCTGCAACAATAATATTCAGATTTCTCTGGATCAGAATTGCCTGGCTACTGTAACTCCTGAAATGGTACTTGAAGGTACTTATAATCCTGGTTGTCTGGGAGATTTTCAGGTTGTGGTAAAGGATTGGAATACAAATGCAGTAATCGATTTGGATCCAAACACACCTTATCCGCAAATTGGTGTTGCTCAGATTGGTCGTAAGCTCAGAATAACGATCATTGATCCATATACCGGCAATAGTTGCTGGGGCTCAGCGAACGTTGAAGACAAACTGCCTCCAATTATTTATTGTGTTCCTGACATTCGCGTGTCTTGCACAGATAATACAGATCCGGTTGCACTTGGTATTCCTCAGGTTGAGGAAGGATGTGGATCTTATACTTTGACTTACAAAGATGTAGTCAAAAAGGGAGTTTGCGCGGATGGATATGATCATGTTATAACCAGAACATGGACTGCAGTGGATGCCTCAGGTAACAAAGGAACCTGTGTGCAGACGATAACCGTTCTACTGGCCAGTCTCTCTGACATCAGGGTGCCTTTGGATTACACGGGTCTTAATCTTCCAAATCACACACATAACCTGTCATGTGATCAAAAGCGCGACCCTAATTTTAATCTGGCAGCGCATCTCAAGCCTGCACCGGATTGTGTAGACGATTATTTATTAGATCAGGGAGTTTTTATTTCTTCGGGTCGTCGTGTTCCGAGAACCCTGGGATGGAATTGCCTGGATTCAGGACCATATGCGGGTAATCCAAGTCCTTCAAACGTTTATTATGCTGCCAGTGCTGGTTGCTGGGGAGATAATGAAGTGATTATGTGGGAAGGAACTGGTGCGCCATCTGCAACAGGTTGCGGCAATATTGCTGTCACCTACAAAGACTTGAGAATTGATATCTCAAAACCACAATGTAACGCTGGTCCAGTCGGATGTTATAAAATTCTGAGAACTTGGACTATGCTGGATTGGTGTACTGGCGAAGTGAGAGAGCATAGCCAGATTATCAAAGTAATGGATAACGAAGGACCAAAAATTCTCTATCCTGATGAGGTAGAGGTTAGTACGGATATCTGGAAATGTGAAGGAAGATGGGAAGTACCCCCTGTTTGGGTTTCTGACAACTGTTCAAGTGAAGTTCACTACTCTGTAAGGGTGGACAACGGAACAGTTCTTGGAAATGAAACATCAGGTTATGTCGTGGTAAATCTTCCTCTTGGTATCCAAAACGCATACATTGTAGCCGAAGATTGTTGTGGCAATGTAACGGAAAAACTCATTGTACTCAATGTTCTTGACAAAACTCCTCCGGTTGCAGTATGCGATCAGAAAACCACAGTTACAATCACAGGTAACCAAAATCCTGGTGACAATTATGCAAAAGTCAATGCCAGTACTTTCGATGACGGGTCTTTTGACAATTGTGCCCCTCATGTCTTCTTTAAAGTAATCCGTATGGATGAACTTGCTGGTACCAATAACGGATCAACCAAAGAATCACTCGTATGCAATCATGCCAACGGTGATGATGATGCTGCGATCAGCGGATATCAGACTTACTTCGATGATAACGTCAAGTTCTGCTGTGCAGACGCAGGCAAGACCCTGATGGTTGTTTTCAGAGTATTTGATGCTGAGCCAGGTGCTGGCCCAGTGAATCCTTCCCGCATGAATCCTGGTGGTGATCTTTCAGGTCATTTCAGCGATTGCATGGTGGAAGTTGAAGTTCAGGATAAGGCAGTTCCTTCGATTGTTCCACCTTCGGATATCGTAGTAAGCTGTATGTTCTGGTTTGATGTTAATAAACTGACTGATCCTAATGACGCGACCTTCGGAAGAGTGGTTGGTGATGTTGGTCAAAGAGCTAAAGTAAAGACTACTGATATCGTTTGTGACCAGTGGTGTGTACAAAATCGTATTACAGGTTACCCTGGTGCAGGTAATGGATCAGATGTAGCCGATAAGGCATGCGCTTACTATCAAACTTTATTCAATTCAACGCACCCGGATAATAAATATGAGTTGGTTTGGGGATTTGACGGATACATTCTGTCTACATGTGGCGCTTCACCGATTATCACGGTTGATGACAAACGCGAGTGTGGTCAAGGTAAGATTGAAAGAATATTCTCAGTCAGAGGACCCAATAATGTAGTGATTTCAGTAAAACAAACGATTTGGATTGTTGACTGTGATCCGTTATACATTAATTACGAAAACCCATGTGACCCTAATGATGATATCGTATGGCCTGATTGCGCTGGACAAGGAACTCATGTAGAAGGCTGTGGAGCCAATACGAGCCCTGATGTAACCGGCAGACCTAAAATTGTCAACGGTGCTGATGATGCATGTACTTTGATTGCAATTCAGAATTTTGATGAAGTTTTCACAATAGAACCTGATGCTTGCTACAAGATTCTTCGTAAATGGGTTGTCATCGACTGGTGTCAGTATGATCCAAATATTGATCCAAGGAAAGGTAGATGGGAATTTACTCAGGTAATCAAGGTCAGAGATACTAAAAAACCTGAAGTTACTTGCAATGTAGGTGCTTGCGAACCAGCTGTTTTAAATAATCAGATCGGCAAATGTGTCGGACATATCAAATTAACAGCGACAGCATTTGATTCATGTACTCCGGCTGATTGGTTGGCTTATGACTATAAGATTGATGCCAATGCAGATGGTACAGTAGACTATACTGTTGGCTCGCTTACAAGAAGGCAGTTTGCATCTGGTGAAAAGCCTCAGATACATAACAATCCAAATGCAGATGATCCGAACAATCCATTTGATGCTTCAGGTGTCTATCCTATTGGAACGCATAGAATCACCTGGTATGTGGAAGATGGTTGCGGAAATATCGGAACCTGCTCAACCTTGTTTGAAGTGAAGGATTGCAAAGCTCCGACACCTTATTGTCTGCCTGGAATTATTACTGTTCCAATGCCAGTGTCTGGTTGTATCGATATCTGGGCAAAGGACCTGGACTTCAACAGTTTTGATAATTGTACGCCTAAGAACAGATTGAAGTTCTATTTCGAAGGAGACCGCAACAAACCATCTATCCGCGTATGCTGTGATGATTTCGTTAAAGCCAAAGTCAATGACGAACTCAGAATTAGTGTACAGGTTTGGGTTGAAGATGAAGAAGGTAACAGAGATTACTGTGTTACAACAGTGATCGTCCAGGACAATCAGAATATTTGTCCGAATACAGGTAATCTCGGAACGGTTACCGGTGAATTGAAAACAGAAGATGGTCGTACTGCTGCAGCTGCAACAGTTGATCTTTTGAAGTCTGGCCAGATTGCAGACAGCAGAGTAACACTCAGCGATGGTAAATTTGCCTTCAGAGATCTTGAGTTGAACAAACAAATTATGCTGAGATCTTCAAGAAATGATGATCCGCTCAATGGTGTAACGACAGCTGATATCGTGGCAATTCAGAAGCATATCCTTGGTAAGGAACTACTCAATAGCCCTTATCGGATTATTGCTGCTGATGTCAACAATACAAAGACTGTAACTTCTGCGGACATCGCAGCTATTCGTAAGCTCATATTGGGTGTGACACCTTCATTCCCTGCTGCTTCCAGCTGGATGTTTATACCTGCAGAGACAACTTTTGCCGACCCATCTCAGCCATGGAATTACTCAACGGAGAAATCTATGACTTTGGTCAACAACTTTTATACCCAGAATTTCATTGCGGTGAAAATGGGTGATGTCAACAACTCATCTGCTGCAAGCATTGGTGGTACTTCTAAATCAAGAACCAGTGCTGCACTGAAATTTGAAATCGCAGAACAAAACCTGGAAGCAGGTCAGGTTCAAAAAATTGAATTCAGATCATCCAACTTCATTGGTATCAATGGATACCAGTTTTCTCTGAACTTCGATGCAACGGCACTCGAATTCGTAGGATCTGAAAGCGGTGCGATTCAGGTATCTGAAGATAATTTCGGACTTGCCAATTTGAATCATGGTATTTTGACTACAAGCTGGGATGCCAGAGAGCCAATGTCTGTATCTTCAGATAAAGTGCTCTTTACACTGGTATTCAAATCAGTTAAGACAGTTAAATCAGAGAATTCATTTGAAATAACTTCTGATGTAACGGTAGCTGAAGCTTACAATGCACAGGGAGAGACTAATGTAACATTGGATGTTCGTAGCAATGAGAAAGTTGTTGCTGCGAATGTATTTGAACTGCTGCAAAACACACCTAACCCATTCGAAAGCTATACCAATATCAGCTTTAGATTGCCGGTTGCTTCTGCGGCTACATTGACGATCTATGATGTGACTGGTAAAGTGCACAGAGTAGTGAGTATTCAGGGACAAAAAGGACTGAATACTGTGACCCTGAGCAAATCCGAGCTGAATGGAACTGGCATGTTCTACTATCAGTTGGACGCTGAGAAATACAGCGCAACAAAGAGGATGTGCGTTGTTCAGTAT
>JAIBCI010000107.1 GCA_019694255.1 Saprospiraceae bacterium | reverse complement strand
TTCATCAGGAAATAACTTTTGGAATTCAAAAATGCTCAAACTATCAAACTTTTTTTCCATTTCTTGTTTATAATTTGCTCTAAGTTAAGCATTTATTACGTATTTTACAGGCCTAATTCAGTAAAATAATTTAATGTAATATTAGAGACCTTAAGACGAGGCTTAAATATTAAATTAATTTATATATATTTGCATCCGTATTAAAACCGGATGACATACGAAAATTTTGAATACTTCTACCCTATGCCTGACGATATTGCGCAGACAATTCTTATGGCAGAGACTGAACCGGAAATACATCTTCGTCCATTAGGTATCAACAACAAGAAAATCTGGCTGTATAATAAAATTCTGAAAAATCTTCTGACTGGTAGAAAAACAGTAATTATCACATTTACTGCTTCTGATATCAAGTTGCTCGAAGAGTTTCTCTACCATCATGATCTGGATTCTCTATGTTTCTTTTTCCAACATTCCAGAAGCAATATTGAGAAAAGCCTGAAGGAATTCCAACCCATAATAGTCAGTGGCAAACTGGCACATGAGCAATACGACACGCAACTAAAATTTCTAAGGGAGACTTTTGATAAACTGAAAAAATCACATCTTGCCATGTTTGCGGGAAACACCGTCAAACGATTACATCTTGTCAGCCTTCTGCTTCAATCCATGAAATTAAGATCTGCATTGGGAGAATACTTAGGTCTCTTTATTTCTCCATTCAGCAGATTTTCCTTTAAGGAGTATGTTTCCTTTAAAGGCAAGATGGATGATATTATTTCATTGTCCGCGGGCTTTGATTTAGCCTTAAAACCATTTGAAATAATAAAAAAGGATGTTATAAGGATGTTTAGTCCCGAAGAAGCGTGGAATGCAATTGATTTAAATATCAGTCAGACTCTACAGCTGATTCAAGGAATTATGCTTGAGGTCAGCAATTCAAATCATAGCAAATTTCAGGTTGAATTGATCGGACTACAGCGAAGATTGATTTATTTACATGAAAAAATTACTAATCTTATTCAAAGAGAAGAAAGAACTGCTGAAGATGATTTGCAACTCGACTTGTATTGTCAGAAATGGAATGATCTTTTGGAGGAATATAAAATATCTGGATACAACACCAGATCTGAGATCTCTTCTGCTGAAATTGCAAGCTTAATAAGTCTCGCCTCTGATGCACTTAAAGAAAAAATGTCTGCCAGTCTTATTGAGGTAAATGGACTCAGTGTTCAGGAATTTATAACTAATTCTTTTTTTGACAAATATTTTCTATTTCAAGCCAAAAGTTTATTTAACCTACCTAAGATACCTAAAGAGAATTCAGATGCTTCATTGACCACGCTGCGCAACCTTTATGATCATCTAATAACATTGCGAAAACTAAAATCATATTTTGATAAATATTATCAATGGCAAAGTTATTTTGACAGTTGTTCTCTCAAGGAACAGGAATTTCTTATTCAATGCAGACAGATTCCTCCAGACAAATGGGGCCTTTTGGTAGATTTGAAATATGTTGAGGACATCATCAGCGGAATGCCTCTCTGTGAAATTGAAGAAAATGAAACAAGGACAGAACAATTTCTTGAAGCCATTGAGAAATACAAGTCCATAGTGAACCCGGAGATTAGGTCACGATCCGAATCTAACCAGCATTTTGCAATAACTAGGCTTAGTCAAGTTAATGCAGAATTGCAAAAGCTTCTAATCCAGCATAAGAATTCTGATTACACACTAGCTGAATATTACAGTTTACTGCCTCAGCTTTCAGAAATATTTCCAATTATTGTTCTTGAAAACGTCAAAGAAGATTATCTCCCCAATGTAGAAAAAATGTGTTGGGATGAGGCAATTTACATTGGTTCTGAAATTAGTCCCGCGTTCCAAGAAAAACTTGAGAGGAGCTGCCGTCGTCGCATTTTTATATCCTCAGAGTTGAGTCATTACGCTGATCTTTCAATAGCATTGATGCAGGCTCCTCCTGAAGGAATCGATCATATTGTTGCAAGCGAAACCACCAGAAACTCACAGTCTATCAAAGGTCTGTCAGAATATATTTTTGCCAATTTTGCCCAACCTATAGCGCTCATCAATAACGAGGAGTTTGTATTAAGTTTTATGCCAGAAGATATTACAGCATACGCTGCCAGGTTAAATCATCCACAATACAATATTTTTAGACTCAGTGAACAATCCGATGTCTTTCGACTTCAAGATTGGCTTAACTATCCAAATACCCGAAAAGTCATTTGGACGCTTGATGCAATCCTAGAACCGAATCACCTTACAATACAACATTTAGGTTGGCAGATGCATTTTATCCTGTCCCTGAGAAATGCTGGATTTGAAGTTAAGACGTTTAGAACAAAAGAGCTTCTCGAACATTATTTTCTATGGCCTTATCCAGACCAAAGATTATTTGAGAATAGATTGCAAAAAGTTAACTTTTAAATTCTTACTCATTAATTTGTTGTTATATAAAGATCAGCTTCTAAGAAAAGAGGATAAGATATTTGATCCCATAAGAAAAATATGGATCGTATGCACGAATGAAGAATTTGTGCGCCAATTGGTCATTTTAGACCTACTACACAGACTACATTACGGATCCGGCCGAATAGCTGTTGAGAAAAAACTTCAAGTTTCCGATCAGCTGATGCGTTTTGACATTGTGGTATTTGACCAATATGCTCAACCTTATATTTTAATAGAATGCAAGTCATTTGAAGTCAGACTGCATGATTCAGCCATTTACCAGGCTGCGCGTTATAATCTGAGCCTGAAAGCTCCATTTGTTTATATCACCAACGGATTAAGATACCAGATGGCAAAGGTGGACTTTAAAGCAAATTCAGTAGTTATGATCGATGACCTTCCTCAAAATATTAATTGACTAATATAATTAAACTAATACATATTTTTATCGTCAAATTGGCTTATCCTGGGTTATGAATAAAATTTTGCTGTTTTTAGTCGCATTTAACTTTTTATCGGTTTCTGCACAGACCCCAACATGGTCATCAGAGATTGCAGGAATTATTTATTCAAAATGCACCAGTTGCCACCGAACAGGAGGTATTGCCCCATTTGCACTCGAAAGTTATCAAGATGTCATTATGCATGAAGGCAGTATTAACTGGTCAGTAAGCAATGATAATATGCCACCCTGGCCACCAGATCAGACATATAGTCGATTTGCACATGAACGAAGCCTTAACGATCAACAGAAGAAAGATTTGCTATTATGGCTTTCGGATGGCATGCCCCGAGGCGACATTAGTAAGGAACCTCCATTACCTCAATTTCCTGTCTTTGGTGAGCTAGGCGGGACACCAGATCTCACCTTATCCGCTCCTTTATTTCAAATCCATGCCAGCAAAGATATTTATCAATGTTTTGTTGTTAAAAATCAAAGCACCGCAGATAAATATATTCAAGCCCTGGAAGTCATTCCGGGAAACCGCAATGCTGTTCACCACGTTCTCATTTATTATGACAAATCCGGCGAAGCGAAAAAACTTGATGATTCCACTCAGGAACCAGGATATATTTCATTCGGTGGAATAGGAGTAAACGGCGCTGATCTGATTGGAGCCTGGGTACCTGGAACTGCTCCTACGCAATATCCGAAGGGAATGGGTGTTAAAATACCCGCTAACGGGGATATCGTATTACAGGTCCATTATCCTGCCGCCGCTGACGGTCAAAGCGATCAGACCATGCTTCGTATATTTTATACAAAAGAAAGCCAACCGCGTCAGGTTTATATTTCACCAATACTGAATCACGATGTAGCATTGGTTAATGGCCCATTGATCATTCCAGCAAATACAATCAAGTCTTTTACCTCTGAATTTGTCCTCAATACATTTAAAGTGTCATTGCTAAGTATTGCGCCACATATGCATCTTTTAGGTAAGACAATTGAAGTTACTGCGACAAATTCAATCAATGAGACCAAAAACCTGATCAGAATTAATAATTGGGACTTTCATTGGCAGGGATCATACAGTTATGCAAAGCCTGTTGTGTTATTACCAGGGACTAAACTGAAAGCGGTAGCAAAATATGATAACACATCAGACAATCCAAATAATCCTAATTCTCCACCCAAAATCGTCAGACTAGGCGAGGCAACTACAGATGAAATGCTTCTGGTTTATTTTGTTTTTACCCTATATCAAAACGGCGACGAGAATATCGTTATTGATAGCAGTGCATTACTTGGTACAAGACCGGTATTTGAGGATGATTCAGAACAGGTCACTATAACAAAAGAAGGCTATAATGGTTACAGAATCGAGATAACTGAAGATTGGTTGAATGCCAGATATGAACTTTATGATGTTTCAGGAAAAGTTTTCAATACAGGAATTCTTACCTCATTGTCTAATTTGATAACGCACCAAAATTGTACCGGGGTCTCGATAATTCACATACATAAGGCAGAAAAGGCATTTTATAAAAAGATATTTCTCAATTAACCATAAAAATAATATTGCTCTCTTAACCCTGCATTTCAGTTAGTATGCTATCGTAATCATATTTTCTAAAATCCACTGCTGTAACGTTAGATATCCCCTGCTCTTCCATATAAACCCCATATAGAACATCTACCTCTGCCATTGTTAATTTATTGTGGGTAATGATGATAAACTGTGACTCTTTTGAGAACTGGCGTACGATCTTGTTGAACTTTTCAATATTAATGTCATCCAATGGCGCATCCACCTCATCAAAAATACAGAATGGCGCAGGTTTAAGAAGGTAAAGTGAAAATAGCAAAGCAATTGCTGTCAATGTCTTTTCACCACCCGAAAGTTGACTGATGGATTTGGGGCGCTTACCTTTTGGCTTCGCAATAATATCGATATCGCATTCCAGTGGATCCATTTCATCCATTAACACAAGATCACAATCATCATCTTCTGTAAATAATGATCTAAAAACAGTCTGAAAATGCCCTCTGGCCTTATTGAATGAATCCAGAAAATTAGATGTCGCTGTTTCTTCAATTTCCTTGATGGTCTCCAGCAGACTTACTTTTGCTTTTAGTATATCCTCCCTCTGAGTCTGAATAACATCAAATCTGGTCTTCATTTCATCATAGGCTTCCATAGCCAAAGGATTAATCTCTCCATAATTATCGAGCCTGACTTTATAGTAGTTGACCCTATCTCTTAACTGCTCTTCAGTCATGTCTACGGTCTCTTCATCCTTTTTAAGGTCTTCGAACTTTGTGCCAAACTCAAGTTCGGCTCTTTCGCGCAATGCAGTTATTTTGTACTGGGTGTCACTGCGCTTTTCTTTTAACCCATTGATTCCGGATTGCATTTCGTAGATACTTCTTTGCAGATCCTTAATCGACTGTTCAGCAATGCTGATATGATTACGCATTTCATAATACTGTTGTTCCAACGCGGTAAGATTGGACTGCATTTCCTTCCTTCCTTCGTAAGCCAAATTCAGTTCTACCTGCTTTGCTTCCAAATCCATTGACAAGCTGGAAATCTCACTGTTAAGTGCCGCAATCTTATCATGGCTTAAAGTATATTCAGAAGAGACTTCTTCTTTTTGCTTTAGCCTAAATGCCCTGTCTTTGATAAGATTATCCAGGCGATTTCGAATCTTTAGCAATTCCAGGTTAGCCTGGTTATGTCTTCCTGAAATATCCGAGAGCTGATTTGTTACTATTGCAAAGTTTTGATCACTCTCGTTTAACAGTATCTGAATTTGTTCCCTTTTATTTTTAAGATCATTAAGCTTTTGGCTCTGGGCTTCTATTTTCTCCCGAACATTGTTAATTTCCAGTACATTTCTTTCGATCCTTTCTGAATATTGATTCTGGAGTTCTTTATGACTCGCAAACCTTGTACTGAATGCAGTAAGTTCCTGCAACATTTGGGATTCTTTCAAACGAAGCTCTGATAGAATTCTATCATAACTGATAACTTCCAGTTCTCCCAAATCTACTTTTAGTACTTTTAATTCTTTCTCTGCCAAATGATGTCGTTCACCTAAGGATTTGATTTCTTTTTCGAGCACTTCAAGATGCTTCCGTCTTCCAAGCCTTTTACCCTCAAATAAGCCGGACGATCCACCAGACAATGATTTTGACTGTCTTAGAAATGTACCATTGGCACTAATTACGGTAATATTATCAGGAAGATTAGGGGTTTCGGCAAGATTATATGTTGAAGGAAGAATGTAGACATTAGATAACAAGTATTCCAATACAGGAACGTACTCTGGGTCGCACTCAACAAAATCTAAAGCCCTTGTGGCCTCAGACATGTCGAGACTTTGAACAACTGATGAGTTGGTAAATCGTTCACTTATAAAAAAATTTGCCTTGCCTTTTGATTTTATTTGCAGTAATTGAATCGCATCCAATGCTTCTTTATCGTTTTTGACAAGATAATAATTCAGATAAGGCTCAAGATAAAGTTCGACCGCCGACCGCACTGTATCGTTTACTGAAATTACATCAGAAAGCACTGGCACATTTCTTTTCCAGTTTTCATTAAGATATTTCATAGATTCAGGAAAGCCTTCCATCCTCTCAATCATTGCCTTCAACAGGTCATATTCATTCTGTTTTGCATCCTTTGTTCTTTCGATACTGTTGACTACACCCACTTGTTGGTCAACTGCCTTCTTCTTTTCATTTACCGCAATTTTTCTACTTTCTTCCTTGTCAAGTAAGTCACTAATTTCAGATCTGACCCGGGCAATATCCTGATCTTGGCGTAGCAAGTAAGATTCCGCATCTTTAAATTCACCAGCACGCAGCACTAACTCTTCCTGCGCCCTCCTAATTTCTGAATTAAGATTTTCAATTTGGTTAGAAAATATGGCCAGATCTTTTTCTTTTTCAAATATTTGCTGATCAGTTGCCTGTCGTTCACTGGCTTGTATATCAACACCAGTTTTTAATTCATCATACTGGGTTTGCACATTCTTCAACTCATCAATGAGAGACTGAAAATGCGCTTGAGAAATCTTAATTTCCTCTTCTACGATGACAATATCTGACTGAATACTGTCTATCTCACGATCATACTGTTCACTTCTATTTCCAAGCAATTCACAGGTTGATTTAAGTTGTACAACCTGTGATTCAAATAAGCTTTTTCTTTGTTGATTCACCTGAATGTCACTTTCCAAATTTCTCAGCTTATCCAAAAGTTCGTTCACACTTTTCTGATGTTCTCCAAGAAACTTTTCCTGATCCAAATGTTCAATTTTGAATTTTTCAAGAGCGGCTTCTTCAGTTCTCAATTGAACCTCAATAGCCTGAAGATTAACAATTTCTTCTTCAACTTTTCGATCCAATTCCGTTGAGGTCAACACAAGATTATTCATACTAATATGCGCCAACAACAATCCCGCTGAACGGTATTTGTCGCGCATTTCATAAAACTTCTTAGCACGTTTTGCCTGTTTTTCTAATTCAAGGAGATTATTGTTTATTTCGAATAACAGGTCTTCGATTCGGGCAAGGTCTTCCGTCGTCGATTTAAGTTTGTTAATCGATTCTCTTTTTCGTGTTTTGTATTTTGAAATTCCCGCTGCCTGTTCAAACATCTTACGTCGCGCATTCTCTTTGTTTGACAAAAGGTCTTCAACCATATTAAGCGCAATAATAGCATAGGAATCGGGACCCACACCAGTATCCAGAAATAACCCAGTTATATCTTTTAGTCGGCAGGTGACATTATTGAGTCGATATTCGGATTCTCCGCTGCGATAAAGTATCCGTGAAACTGCGACAGTTTGATAATCTGTTGGAATAATGTTTTTAGTATTCTCAAATGAAAGCGTCACTTGAGCCATGGGGGCTTCTCTTCGCTTTTTGGTACCATTAAAGATAACATCACTCATTTGTTCGAGACGCAATTCTCGACCTTTTTGCTCACCAAGTACCCAACGTATAGCGTCAACAACATTGGACTTTCCTGATCCATTAGGGCCGACAATTCCGGTTACTGCTTCATTAAAATGGATCACCGTCTCATTGGCGAAGCTTTTAAAACCTTTTATTTCGAGTGATTTGAGTTGCATAAGGGTGCAAATTTAAACATTTATCAACACATCACAATTTTCTCAAATAAGTATAAACACCTTACACCCTATGACAAAATACTGCCGGCCAAAAAATTACATATTCTAAATAATTATATTTTTAACAGCGCCCATTTTTCAGTCCGGAGGATATACCAGGACAAAAGGCCCTGCACAGCCCAATAAATAAATTCAGACCACCAGGCTCCATATAATCCCATGGTTTGCGGATTGGTAATTGAATAATAACAAAACGTCAGGTAACACACTGAACAAATTACTTGAATATTCAGCGCCTTCATTGTCTCTCCAGTTCCACTAACACCATTAAAAATAATGACTGAGACTGAAGCCATCAAAAGGACCAGGTATAGAAGAGGAAAGTATGGAACGCAGTTAGAATAAATTTCGTTGTTTGTATTATTGAGTAGTGGCGCGAGAAAGACAGATGAAAAGTAAAGGAATGGAAATGCAATGATTCCTGTAACCCCTGCCGACAAAATACATCCATGCGCTACTTGTTTGAGAACTCGCCTGGATCTTTTTCTGCCGATCGTTTTGCTAACAATTGTATTCAATGAAAGCGCAAAGCCCCAACTCGGAATTGTAAAAACCAGATAAATAACCCTTAATAAATTTGAAATACTTAATGCCTCCTCCCCCAGTTTTTCAATGAAGACAAAAAATACAAACCAACTGGCTATACCAATAATTGACTGAAACAGAATGGGCGTGCTAATTGCAACTATAGTCTTAATATGTGCTATGTTGAAAGCAGGAAGTTTGGATAAATTTAAAAAGGATAAATGCTTGTCGAAAACAAGGTAAATAATAAAAAAAACAAAAGCAGCAATTTCTGCAATAGAACTAGCGAGTCCCGCGCCGGCAATACCCATTGGCTTAAAACCAAATTTCCCAAAGACCAAAACAAAACAAAGAATAATATTGACCAGCCCAAGAAATACCGTATTTATTAAAATTATCCTGGATTTTGCCAAACCCATATATAATGCAAAGAACCCGAGACCTACATAAGAGAACATAAGACCATAGGTTCTGTAATTTAGGAAAGCCAGGGATTTCTGAAGTATTACATCGGTATGAATAAATAATCCCAGAATTTTTTCTGGAAATATTTTTAAGGCTCCGAATACTAACAATCCGATCAGGAATTCAAAGACACACAAAGTGTAAAAGTATTTCTTAACGACATCTATAGCTTTCTCACCATACTTTCTTGCAATCAATATCTGGCCACCTTTAGAAAATCCATATGCTATTGAAGATATTATTAAATAAAAGACACTTACAATTCCAATTGCTGCAAAATCATGTTCATCATAGTGATATAAAAACATACTATCCGTAAGGGCAATAAGATTTTGTCCTGCACTCCCCAGCATAACTGGCAATGAAAGGACGAAAAGACGTCTCAGATTATAGATCAGTTCATGCATACCTATAAATATTGCATAGGGCAATTCTTATTGTTAAGTACCGTCAACGCAACTATACGTTAGTTAAAAATGTCAAATGAATGTCGCAGGACCTATCTTCATTCTAATCAACTTATAGTTACAAATCATAAAGTAGACAGCCAACAATCCTTTGATTCACATTTAGACAGAAAATTAGACAATTAGCGCGTAATTCTAAAAATAAAAAAGGGGTGCAATAAATGCACCCCTTTTATATAATACAGAGTGTTGTATTAATTACTTAATAATAACCATCTTTTTGGTAGCAGTATTATTGCCTGCATCCAGCTGATAGAACAATACTTCATTACCAGATCTTAGCTCATCCGCTTTGATATCCAGTTTATTAAGTCCTTTAACACCTTTGATATCATATATTCTCAAGACACGACCATTAGGTTCATATATTGTAAGTTTTGCAGGCGCAGCCTCAGCCAGGCGGAAACCTATACTTGTAAACTTGCTTACTGGATTGGGTTCATTCTGATAAAGTTCAAAAATACCAGATTCAACAATTCCTTTCTGAGTTCTAACTCCAAGTTTTACATCCTTTACATCACCAGATTCATCATAAGCTTGAACACTTGTGATGTCACCGGTTATTGCAAACATCTTACTTAAGTTACCTGATTTGAGTGCCTTGAATTTAATTACAAAGAGGTTGTCTTCTTTCCCAAATGATTCACCCTTGTTAGAGTTCCAGCTGGTCGTAATCATTCCATCATTAAGCCTCATCAGACCAAAATTGGATTCGTCGATATTCAGCACACCTTTGTCAATTCCGTTAAAGCTCAGTGCTTGTTGGTCGAATTTTAAAGTAAACTGATAACCGGCAATATTCGCAAAATCAGATGACTTAAAGGCTACCTGATAGCTTTCTCCTGCAATCAATTGCTGCTCATCTATCTCGAGGTTAAGAATACCATTCGTCCTTGTCTTTGCAGCGACACCACTTGCAGCAGCATCCAGCGATACATCACCCATTTTAATCGCCATAAACGAAGCAGTGATGTTTTCAGACACAGTTGTTTGATTGAAGTGTACATCCTTAACCCTTGGTGCTCCGAACGGCTGAGCAGGATCTGCGAACTTATAATTATCCGGAACAAAAGTCCAAGAATTAACTTTAGTAAAGTTCGGAATTATACCCAATATTAGTTTTCTGATTTCTGCAATATCAGCACCTGAGATGCCACCAGAGTTGTTAACATCTGCCGCAATCAATCTATAAGGAGAAGAGATAACAGCTTTTCCTAAAATGTGCTTTTGAATCAAAACGATATCCTGGGTAGAAACACCATTTAAAGGATCATCTGTCCTTTCAGGCTTAATCGTATAATTCAATGAAAGATCTAGATCTCCGAACTGGTATGGGCTTCCTACCCTTTGGCTCATCATGGTTGTATTATTCAACAGATAAACATCTACAGGCTTGGCTTCCTCATTTTTCTCATTGTTGATCAGTCCTGAAATCCTTCCTTTTGCACTTCCCTGGTTAGGGCAAATATCCAAGTTATCCTGTACAATGACAACTGTCTTACAGTAATCCTTATTACCTTCTTCGTCTTCAACCCACATTTCAACATCTACGCGTAGTTCATCATTGGCTTTTTTATCAATGAAGTCCTGACAACAGATGCGTATACTTGGTTTATTTGGATCACCATCAAAATAGAACTTCAGGTTATCCTTAGAAGTGCAATTGTCATATGATCCATGATCTAGGTCCTTAGCCCAAATATCAACACATCCCGTTGCAGGCATTGGCACAGTAATCACCCCTGTTAGACAGTATGGCGTTGGAGCCTTGCAATCTTTTACTTCAAAAACTGAGCAGCAAACTCCTACATTACCACAACCATCTTCTACGAACCAGCAGATTTTATGAGTACCTACTGGGTAGCTTCCACTTGCATCAAAAGGATTATGCCGGTCATTAGCAAAAGGATTGTGGCTATATTCTACAGTATCACCTCTGTTGAATGCTTGTCTAGTTAGTGATCCAACCCTGAAATCATATCCTCCATGAACCCCTTTACCATCATTGAATAGATCAATCTTATATTCCCATAGCAGCCAATCAAGTGGACTACAATTATCTGTAGCTTCTGCAGTAAGACTAATCGGACCAACACAAGTTTTCAGGTTATTGTCATAGGTAGCTGGTTGACAATCTCCGACATGACAAGTCACCACTGGTTTGTCCTTGTCTCTCACCTTAATGACTTGAAGTGCCTCCCAACGACCTACATTAGGATCAATGAATGGATCGTACTGACACCAGTCAATTACAGTCCAATGACGAAGGATCTTAAAACAAGCATCAGGTTCTATAGTAAATATCTCATCCTTATACTCTATTGAAATCAACGCGCAATTGTCATCTGCATTATTCACTACAGTCGGCCTACCTAACTGAGGATTATCTGGACTTACATCACCACCACATCCTTCAACTGTAACTGGAGTCTGAGTACATACCCCATTAGGCCAGAATAGATCTGTATATCTCGCATCATTACACGTGTTGGTATCAACATAGAATGGATCACAATCAACTACCCAAATTGTCTGAATTGCTGATACGTTAAGGTTATTCGGCCCTACCGCAGAAATTACACGTTGAATTTGACCTTGACCGCATTCTCTGAGGTCATTTACAGTGATTGTTGGGTTTGTCCCACAACCACTCAGTACATAACCATCAAATCCCCAAACAAGCTCATACTTGCGATCCCAGTGTGCTGTATCGAAATATGTGAAGTAGTATTCACATGCCTGATTAGGTGCGGGTTTAGGCACAGTATTGGTTGCAACATAACCTGGATATCCAGTTCTGACATTTCTTTCACAGAATTTATGACAAACAAGGTCTTGCGTAACAACTTTCTTTCTATCTGCCAGGTCAGTGACAACACGTCCAAAAGTAGCATCATTAGGATCGGTTAACTTGGTAACGTCGAACCAGAACCAGCAACTTACTACGATGTTAGGTGGAGCAACAACAGTAGGAATTGTCTTATTCTGAACTTCAACTTCTACCATACAATCAGCAAATCTTCCTCTGAGAGGAGAATTTGCATTTGTCATTCTAGCTGGTGTAACAGGTCCTGCTCCTGGGTCAACATCAAATCCTCTGAGCACTACCATAATTTTCTGACCGGCATCAGCACAACAGAAATAGGTAAAATCATCAAAATACACTTGATTACCCGCAAGAATAGAATTATCATCACCATTTATGCCGTTGCAAGCTGTAGTATTATTAGCATTTGAACCGTTATTAGTACCCAGCAATTCAGCCATACGAATGACTTTGAACCACACATGCGGCTGGCAATTATCATAAGTACCTTCATCGAGTGATTCTGCATAAAGCTTTGCCACATTATCGCCAGGACTTTGATTACCGGTAATGCTCACTACTGTTTTTGTTCGACACACAACCTGCGGAGGTGTATTATCAATGACATTAGCCATAATAACCTTTTCAGACTTATTTCCACAAACATCCTGTGCAGTTACTGTCACTTTGGATATTCCAGGCTTCATGTTAAAGATGATCCAACTTCCGTCATTTTGCTTGATTGGATTACCATTCAAGGTCTTTACAGTATAAGATACAGAATCAGAACAATTGTCAGTTATCCAAGGCTTTGGAACCTCCCAGATCGCAGTACAAGTGTAAGAACCAGTTCCTATTACCACTGTATCAGGATAAGCAATTGTAGGTCCTTTCTGATCTACAACCTTGATGACCTGGATGAATTCAATTGGATTGACCCCGGCAAGCGGTGGCAAACACATATTTCTAATCTTCCAGTGCCGCAGAACTTCGTAACTATTCGCACAGATGTCATACACTTCATCGTCAAATTTCATTGACAAATTGCAATTGAATGCATCTTTACGAACTGGCAATCCAGCCAGTGTAGGCCAACCAGTTCCTTGCCACATCACTCTTTCATTAGGTCCCCAGCAAAGTGGATTTGCAGAGGTCCATTGTCTGTGTTGAGGATAGTAAACTGGATCCGGCGAAGGATGTCCATTGATAGGATCTTTTGGATCATCAACACAGTTCCAACCAAGAATCATCGGTATCCTTCTGTTTGGATAAATGTCAGGTTGATTAGGCCTTGCCAACCAATATGCACTATCTAGCAGATATCCATCCACACACTGAGGATAATCACTCATATGCGGCGTAACATCCTTGTTTCTGTCAATTTTCTGATCACAATTCAGCGCAGGAAGATCAAGATTGTCATAATGTCTAGGCCAAACAATCTTAGCCAAGTCAAATGCTCTGACAGAGATCTTTTGAGTACAGGTTGCAGTATTCCCTAATTCATTGGTAACTATAAACTTTCTATAAACTATAAACACATATGGCGTATCACAGTTCTTTCCTTTTACGATACTGTCTTCCCATGCAGTAGTATAGTTCAATATGCAGCTTGTAATGGTAACATTTCCTGTCTGCGATGGATCTAGTGAATTATTACATTCAACAACAATATCAGAAGGGCAATTAATCTGAGGTACTGCTTTATATTCGACAAGCACTTTACCCCAACATTTATTGCCGGATACTTGATCAATTATAGTAACCTTGAAATATTTACCAATATCATTTACTGTAAAGAGGTTTGGATGCGTTTGACGTGTCACCCAATCTTCAATGACGATCTGATAGCGGGCATAACATCCATATCCTTCTCCCTCGAGAATCATATCTGGCGTTATAACACCTCTACAATCAGGGCCCAATGAGAAGTTAATCAAATCATTACATGCTAGCGCCCTCGATGTTGGATTACTTTCGACAACTGTAATCGTCCACATACACATTGTTGAATTACCAGCTTTATCAGTAGCTGTTACAACAATTTTGTTAGGTCCAATTGGAAGTTGAGTTCCCAGAGGTGGATTATATGTTATACGAATTGAATCACAATTATCTCTTGCATCAATTGGTGGATTTACTTCCAGGAACTTGAAACACTCGCCCCCGCTCAGGTTGGCTACATAATCTTTAGAGCAGTTTACAATCACCGGAGCCTGAGTGTCTCTTACGGTTAATTTAAATGAACAGGTGTTTGTATTACCAGACATATCTGTAATCAGGTATGTGATATTTGTCATACCTACACCAAAAAATTCATTTGCAGGACCACCAGCCACAACTCTACCTCCAGTAGGAACGCGATGAAGTGGGCAACCAGGCATTGGAATTGGGGTATATGTCACATCAACAGTTCCCATACAACAGTTATCCATAACTGTAGGATGTGTCCAACTAAAGTTAGCACCACACTGATTCACATTGTTTGATACCACTGTATCTCTAAGCAATGAAGGTCCAGAATTTATCAATGTAAGCGTCCAGCTCGCAAGATTCAATGTCGCAGGAGCCTGTGTATTAACTTCAATTTCCAATCTCCAGGTTCCAACAGCAGGTTTATTACAGAATGCGCTTAATGCCTGATCAGGCTTATAGTTTTGGCCAGAATTTAAAACAGCGCAAACTGCGTTGGCAACCTTGGTATTATCAAGATCAGCAATTCTGGTTGCTACCAAATTCGTTGAACCGCTACAAATGCCATCATCCCAAAGTCTTACCCTAGTTCCATCTGGAGCTACCAAAGTCGCTTCTGTTTGTGCAAAATTGGTAACACTCAGATTCAGATTTCTGATCCACACATCACCTATTTTGGCAATTGGTGTGGCAGGTGCTGTAACCGTAAAGACATAACAACCGGGGCCACTAGCAGATGATGGAGTACCAACAAGGTTCAAGGTATCCCTTGAATTTGCACACATTGGCGCCTCAATATCTCTTACATTCACATTAAAGCAGCAAGTAGATTTTTGCGGCGCTATTGTCTGAAGAGAAGTTGTTCTTCCATTTGCAGGGAAAACAAAGGAGGACAAAACTGGATTTACACGTCCAATTGTAGCTGGCTCACATGACTCAGCCAATGCCCATCCCCTAGGAGAATTAAAGTCGAAGATACAATTACGATAATAAGATCCTGCAATGGTATTCGTCGGACTCGTACCGGACCAGTCATTTGCAGTGACGGTTGGGGTACCCTGTACAGGGACCGCAAAATTGTATCCATTGGTTGCAACGACATCAATGTTTCTCAACCCAAGATGATTAAATACATAGCCTCTTGGCGTGTTGATAACAGCCTCTGGCAGGTTCATATTCCAGAAGAATTGTGCAGGATTATCAGGGAAACCCGCAATGGCTGGACCAACATGAAGTGTAAGGACTCGGCCAGCAGGAAGTATAATAGCCGGCATTGCTGGTAAAGTAAATGTACCCACAAGTCGACCTCCTTCAAAAATCTGAATTGAAGCACAACTTATGTCTATAGCCGAAGGGCCAAAATTCGTGATTTCAATATAGTCACCGTTAACATCCGATGGGGCGATAAAGGTTGGTAGAGGATTCGTTGAACCAACTACTGTTGCATCTATCTGCTGAGTCACCTCAGTTATTAATACAATTGGCTGATCCTGAACAGTATAGCAAACCTGATTCAACCCTTTAGGGAAATTAGAGCCAGATGCATCATTAATTCCCTTCTTGATCGTATCACCAACGCTATTCTTTATAACATATAAAACAGCAGTATGAGGACAAACATCGGTTACTGACCTTGGAGCAAGACCAGAAAGGTTATTTCTACCACAGACACCCGTGGTATTCGTAGTATCAATGTTGGCAGGACATACGATGGCCGGCACATCCCAGTAGTCATTAACAACAACCTTCATAGTACATGTGTCAACATTGTTACATGCATCTCTTGCCTCGTATTTTAGAATAGTTGTTCCAACAGGGAACCTGTATCCAATCGGATTCGGACCATACACTTGTGTGATCGTAACAGGATCTGTACAGTTGTCTGTTGCAATAAGCTTAGGAACAGTCACATAAGCATCACAATGACCAAATTCAGCATCTTGGACAATCGGTGGAGGACAGTTGAGGAAGACTGGCTTAATTAAGTCTATTGTTCCGAATATCAACTGCCTTGTACTCGAATTTCCGCAGTCATCTGTTGCAGTAAATGTAACAGTCTGCTGCCTAGTCTTTCCACAATTATAAACCCAGTTTCTATCATTGAAATTATGTCTCCAGTTAATGACATCTGAGCAAGCATCAGTTGCTCTCAGTCCACCGAATGAATCCAACCAAGCAGTTAGTGCGTCATTGTTATTTGCATTCAAAAGGTCACAGGACAGGAATCTGTTATATCCCGATGCTGGATCTATTACCGGTGCAGTAATATCCTGAATTGTGAAGGTTGCTTCACGCCATGCACTATTGCGACATGAATCAAATACCGTAAACCGATAAGTATAAACGGTAGTATTACTACATAAATCCAATGTTTTAACAAGATCATTTTCCCATCTCAGTGGACCACCAGCACAAACATCAATAGCAATTGCTCCACCATTTATTGCTAACCAGGAATTTAGTTCAGCCAAATTACCTGTCACACGATTGCAAGAGACCGTGGTATTGGCAGGATTCAGTGTAAATACCGGGGCCATTGTGTCCTGAATAATAAACCTGGCTATTGTTGCAGCAGATACATTATTACAACTGTCAACAGCGCTAAACATATAAGTTAGTCTTCTGGTTAGCCCGCAATCCTCTTCTGTTCTCATTAACGTCTGATTCCATCTAAGAATACCCGGAATAGTAGCAGAACCACTGCAGTCATCAACTGACCTGGCACCACCATTATTAAGCAGCCATGTATTTAGTGCAACCAAATTACCTGCGCCGTCGCAATCGACAACAGTATCTTTTGCCGGAGAAGTTATAATTGGTCGAGTTGTATCTATTATAGTTACTGTTGCTTGCCTTGCACTAATATTACCACATGCATCCGATGCAGTGAATGTTACAGTTTTACTTCCAGTATTTCTATTACATCCTCCTACCCAAGGCAAAGCATTGAAGTTATTGGTGTAATTTACTGTTGTTTGACAAGAGTCAACGGCAACTCCATCTCCTGCCCTGTTCAGCCAAGCAGTTACCTCGCTGTAAGGATCTTTCCCGTGTGCCCCATTACATTCAAGCTTTATATTAACAGGATTAATAATCCAAACTGGAGCTTGAACATCTCTTACGATAATTCTAGCAGTTGTCGTATTACTATTACCACATTCGTCTCTTACTGTAAATGTTACAGGCTCGCCTGCGGGATTGTTACAGTACGTAGCAATGTTGCCAGAGTAATTATGAGACCACGTTATTTTTGATCCTGAGCAGACATCTGAAGCAATAGCGCGTCCATTGATGTTCAACCAGTTGATAATCAATGTATTCGTCAAGTTTCCACATTCTATCACCAGATCAGATGCGGGAGTTGTTATTGCAGGTCTTGTAGTATCCTGAACAGTAAAATTAGCATAAGCCAAAGTTATGTTTCTGCACGAGTCTTCTCCACGGAATTCAAAAACATAAGTACCCGCAAAGCGTCCGCAACCAGATCTCCTGTCATAAATTCTATTCGTCAATCGGAAACCAGCAGGACAATTGTCTGAACCTGTAGCCGTAGCAGCCCAGGCGTTCATGTCAGCAATATTGCCTGCTCCATCACAATTCACTGTGATATTGGCAGGAGGGTTAACTGTTGGCCTCGTGCGGTCTGTCGTAATATTCATGGTAAAAACCGCATTACAACCATTTGGATCATCTACGGTATAGGTTACCGCAAAAGTTCCACAACCATTTGGCGTAAACGTTCCGGTTGTTCCGTTTCCACCATCAACCACACCAACACCCGTAAACTGACCTCCGGGAGTTCCTGTAACCGTTAGGTTAACCAATTCACCTGCGCAAGGATTCGTATTGCTTGCTGAGAAACTGGCATTTAATGCAGTACCATTACTAACAATTATATTCTGGCAGAAGGTGTCTTTACAGCTCGCAGTACTCACCGTACCACACGCGGCATAGGTCAGCTTTTCTTCCATGCAAACTCTTAAAGTTCCAACTCCGGTAATTGTAACAACACCAGTCGAAGGATTAACTGAACCATTATTTCCGGAAGTAATAAAGAAAGTTCTGGTTAATGTGCCCGTAGGGTAATAATTCTGACTTTGAATAAAAGGCGTATAAATATGATTTCCAGGAGGATCACCGGCAGACCAACATACCTGATCCTGAATTGCAAAATAAGGCTGCGGTTGTTCTGTTACAATAATAAATATATCATCTGACATAGTTGAACAAGGTCCTGAAGCCAATTCACCTGTTACTGTATATCTAACCTGATGACATCCAGGAAATGCTCTTAAAGTATGATTTAGAACACCAATACCAGGTCCCGAAATATAGGTCCATGAACCACCTCTTGTCGTATTGGATAGGAAGAATTGCTCCAGGTCAATTTCAACTGGGCTTCCTTCAGCAAAGAGGTAACAACCCCGAATTGTATCTGCTCTTAATGTAGCAACCACAGTAGGTACTACACGAATTAGATTACAATAGTATTTCATGCAGCTCGGGTCACCAGTAGTTACACATACTAGGTGAATACCTGGACCAGCCACCGTCGGATTAAACACTGCCATTGTAGAATCTGGTACAGACGTTGTCAAACATGAACCGCAGGAAGAATTCCAAATCACTTCCTGGGTATTATCTCCATTCAGGATATTGCCATCCTGAACCGAAGGATTAGGGTTAGACAAACTAATCGTCAAGTTCGGACCAGCTTGACACAAAGGTGATGTTACAGTAAAAGTCGGATCAGATGCTGCGCTGACCACAATATTCATTCGTGCGGTATCAGCACAACCAGCTGAAGTTGAATAGATATACTGAACTGTAAATGTTCCTTCACCTGCTGTTGCCGGGTTAAATGTCGCCGTATTAGTGCCTGCAGTTAGTCCTCTGTTAGGTACGACGCTCCATGGAGAAGTCGTAGTGTTCGGACAGTTCACAAGCCCGCCATTCGGTATGTTTGTTGTAATTGTAAAAGCAGCATCAGTAATGCAAACGGATTGCGCCCCGCTTATTTCAACATCAGGTTTAGCCGCTATTGTTATGACTGTTGTATTATTAACATTGTCCGGGTTACAATCCGGAGTTAATGTATAGGTCACTGTGATAGTTCCACAACCTCCGGTATAGAAATATCCATTCGGCAGTGCAATGCCCGTAATTCCTGCTGAAACTACTGCTGTAAATACACCGCCAGACATGCTATTGTTTGCCCTTAAAGCATCATATGGAATGAAAATGTTCGTGGTTGCACAAATAGATTGATTTGGCACAAGATCATTTGCAATATTCGGAATGTCATCATTGATGAGAATATCCCTGCAATACTGATCTGAACAACGTGCATCACCCAGTTCAACACAAACTGTAAACAGTCCTGGTCCAGGAAGTCCATCTCCATCCAGATCCGGAGGGTTGAAGCTAGCCGTTACTCCATTATCAGTTACTCCGGAGCCACTCCAACGGACATCATTTCCATTCATCGGGTTTCCACTTACGTCATTGATATTAATTATCGAAAGCGTTTGCGGAAATGTCGCATTTTCACAAAGAGGTCCAACAGCATTTATTCCATTAGGTATCGCGCTGTTTTTAAGAATCCTGAATTGCAAAGAGTCAAACACAGGTGGACAAACTCCCTGAGGATCGGATAAAGTCACTTTCCAAGTATATACGCCAGCCGCAAATGAACTTGGAACCAATGCAACCTTAGAACCCATTAAGCCAACACCAGAAGCGACTAAAACTCCAGAACTATTAAAATACTGTTGCAGAACGATATAATCACTACAACCTGAAGCTACATAGGAAGGAAAAAAGATTGGTTCGTCTTGACAAAGGTCATCAATATAGTTGATAGATAGCTTGGCACATTCTCTGATATTAAGTGTATAATCCTGAAACACCGTAGTACCATTACATCTGGTTAAAGTATATCTTACTACAAGTGGGCCACAACCTCCATTATAGATTAGGTCATGGGAACCTGCTCCACCTGCCAACGTTGCTGCTGGTGTAAGGTTCGTAACAATGCTCCATGTTCCTCCTCTTGGTATGCTGTCTGAAGACTTCAAAAATGTCTCCAAGTCAACTTCAGCTGAAGGACAAAGACACTTACTAATAGATGAGATAAACCAAGGTGTGACCGGGGGATCTAATTGTACAGTTACTGCCCTCGTTAATTCAACATGGCAGTTGGCATCTCCTACTGTATAAGTAATGGACCAAACCCCAGCTCCTGGTGGAGTCCAAAGTACAGGTCCGTTGGTGCATCTTGTTGTTGAAAAAGTACCGTCACCACTCCATTCTCCGCAGGTCTGCGCCCCTGCCGCAATTAAAGTACATAAGTTAATTGGAGTTGCGGATAGACAAACGATTCCAGGAGCATTCCATTTGGCATCCAATGGATTGGCTTGAATCAGTACATTACAATTGATTGTTGGAGATTGATTACCGGAACAATCAAAGGCGGTTATTCCTACCGGCTGAAGCCCTAACTGGCTACAATTGAACGGTCCGGCTGGAGGATTGGTTTCGATCGGATTAGGATCACAGTTGTCTGTAGCCACGGCAATACCATTAAAGAAGTTAGCTGGAACTGTCACAGATGTATACGCACAAGTGGCTGGATTTATACTGAGATTAAATACTGGCGGTGTTGCAGGACAAACTACCGTTGGAGCTATATTATCTCTCACTAGTAATGATGCAGGACATGTTAGGGTCGCCGGCCCATTACCGTTGCAGTCAGTATAAGTAAAAGTCAGGTCTACAGTCTTACCAGGACTACATACTGGAGAAACAGATAGTAAAGTTCCAGGTGCTGGCACCTGAACAATATTGGTTACGATAATCGCATCACAGTTGTCTGTGAACATATTAGCATTTCTACGATCCGGAACAGAGATCTGACATTGATTATTTGCAAACAAAGTGGCTTGCACAGGGCAGGCACCCGCATTCGGTTGAGGAGGGGTATTGTCAGTAATATTAACCAGGAAAGTACAGCATTGTGGAGGTACGGAATTATTGGCTCCAGGATCTCCACCGTTACCAAAGCAATCTCTGGCACATAACCTAATAGTAATTGATCTTGCAGATGGACAAGAACCTGCTGCACTAATGTTTAGTGTAAAATCATTCATATTTCCTACATCGGGCGCGATAACCCTTTGTTCTACAGAATTGGGAGTTCCGCATCCATTGGTCGATGTAGTACCTAGAAGCCTGAAATCCTCCACAGTATACTGGCATGAAGCATTGTAATTTCGGGCTTGACTTGCTGGACAGGTTATAGTTGGTGCCACATTATCTCTTATGGTTACGGAGACGTTTGCTGGCACAGAATTATTACCACAATTGTCTGTAGTAATAAAGGTAGCTGTAAAAGTTAATGTTGGATTAGGGCAAACAAGTGATGGGATTGTCGCCGGACTTGTCATTACAAGGTTATTAATCAAAGTAGCATTATCCGTACAGTTATCCATTACTGTTGCATTGGCCTTTGCCCAGGCAAGAATCGTACTAGCAAGAACTGAACAGCCATTATTGACATCAAAGGTTACATTGGCAGGCAATGACAAAGTTGGCGGGGTATTGTCTATTGCTGTAAACATATCCCCTTTTGTAATTGAGCATATTATTATAGATCCTGCTACAATTCTAAAATAATCAACTTCAATATTTACAGGAATTGGATTGGTTGCCACGCAACCAACACTGCTTCCCATAAATGTTGAACCCGCAGGTGGCACCTGAACAGGGGTACCCGCTACCAAGGTCCAAGTATTGGTCCCATCCGAACATGTCGGGGAAGCTGTCCATCGACCCAATAGGTTTGGTACAGTAATAATACAGTTAGGTCCGGTTGGAGCTACAACAGGGCCGCCAACGGGACCACTGAGACAAGGAAACATCGCCGGGTTACAAACAGGGACGCCTTGTCCCTTCACCATGACATGCATTCCCAGAATCAGCATAAGCGTCGCAATGCCTCTAAGTGCAACGCTCATAAATCTTTGGTTTTGAGTGGATAATTTGTTCATGAGTCTGGAATTATTTCTTTTCACTTATTTTCAATGGTTTATCTAGAAACAGCACTTGGGTGCCGTCTTTCAATTTTACTTCTTTAACAATGTTGGCTGCTCCACCTTCATAACTTATGATCTGCGCTGATCGCTTGAGCATCGTTTGCTTAAGGCTTGGGTTACCTTCATATGGAACCCCCTTTGAAGCTACTGAAACATGGCTTAGCCAGAAATCCAATTTATCCTGTGGAGTTGCTTCTTTACCCAAATACCTCTTTTCGTACATGGGATCCTGGTTTTTTTCTGACGGAACCAGAAATACGAATTCGTAAGAATCGTTGACATTGATGAAATGATTGAGATAACTTTCATTCAGCAACCTCGCAAATCCTTCATTTCCATTGGCCATGAGCAGGTCATAAAACTCTGCCTGCGATGGAAAACCTTTATTCAATGGCTTTACATTGGAAGCCTCTCCTTCTGCCGTTTTAGTCAAGCCATCTGTGACTTTTGGGTTTTCCTTGAGATTATCTGTGTTTTTGCAAGCAATTAACTGCAAATCCAGGCCGACAATAATTATGAGTAAAAAAATTAGCTGGTGGGGTCTACGCAAACCATCAAAAGAGTCTATCCAATACGATAGTACAGACTTTGGTTGGTTAAAAATGGTTTGCTTCATGTCTTGGTTTGGTTATTTTTTAAACGACCAGATTCCCAGTTAATCAACTGAAATTCAGAAACTTGGAAACTGATAATTTAAAAACGCTTCGCCGTAAAACTGGTGGTTAGTCAGTCTTTTGGACACACAAACATAAGATCTGCTTTTCAATTTCCAAATTTTTGCAAAAAAAAAAAGAAAATGGATTTTCAGATCACCATGGTCGAAGGTTAAAACTTACCCCTAATGAGTTATTTTATAAAGCAAATAATATATAATTTATATTATATTGATATTAACAGCTTTAGTTAGTAATTATTGACATTTATTGGGGAAATGATGACTTTTTTTCCAGAATAATTGACTAAAGATTTTCGCATGATGTCAAAATAAATTTAAATCACAAAGTCTTGAACATATTACATTTACTTTCAAACTATAAATCATACTTTAGCAGATATATTCACATATGTAATTAATATAATAAATGAGAGTTAATTTACCAAAAAGGAGTTAGAGATCCTATTTTTAATTTGGTCATTCTATACCACAATATGGTTATAATTAAGCATTGGTATTAAACCACCCAGTTAAACGAAAATAATTTTTTACGAACAGCAAATCCAAAGTCCAATCAACTTGTCAATACATTGAATTACAATATATTAGGAATTATCAAGGCATTCAATTAAAAATTCTACCTTTAGGCAACAATTTTTATCGTATTGCAGTCAATATTTAAAAATAAAACAAAATGAACCGTTTCTTATTGATTTTCATACTATTATCTGGTTTAGGCGCCTTTACAAACAGAGGCTTGGCGCAGGACTGCAAAATGTCTAATCTGATCATAGAAAAATCAGCCTGTACGCAAGAAAAGACATTCTATGTCACGATTAATTTTACATATCAGGGTGTTTCCGAATGTTTCAACCTGAGTGGTGGCGGCACTAAATATGGTCAGTTTAAATACTCACAACTTCCATTAAAAATTGGTCCTCTGAAAGGAGACTGCACCACCAATTATGAATTTGTTGTCAGAGATTGTGCCAAAGAAATATGCAGCATTTCAGGCGTATTGGGCAAGGTGTGTTGCGAAACACAGGCCTGCTCCATTTCGGATCTGACGCTTGATCGATCAGACTGTAATGCTGATGGCAACTTCTATGTTACCCTTAATTTCAATCATAAGAATAATAGTGACTGCTTTTATGTACAAGGCAATGGCGTTAAATATGGCGTATTCAAATACGCGCAACTGCCTCTAAAGATCGGACCGATCAAAGGTGACTGCACCACTTCTTATGAGTTTGCCGTGATAGATTGCGCAGACAGCAAATGTTCAACTGCTCAAGATCTTGGAATTGTGTGTTGTGAACAATCCGGAGATTGCAAAATCTATGATGCCGAAATCTCCAAATCAGCCTGTGACAGCGCAGGCCAATTTTATGTTAAGCTAAACTTTAAATATAAGAACACCTCAGACAGTTTTGATGTAACCAACGGCAAGAATAAACTATATGGACGCTTTGCATTTGCAAAGTTACCTGTCCTCATCGGTCCGTTTGCAGGAGACTGTTCAACAAAGCATGTAATAGAAATCATTGACTACAAAAATGAAAAATGCCATCTTGAGAAGGAAGTAGGCGTTGTGTGTTGTGATTCATCATGTATGCTTTCTGAATTGAAGATGGAAAAATCAAATTGTGATAGTGATAAGAAGTTTTATGTCTATCTCAATTTTGGTCACAAGAATACTTCAGATTGTTTTACAGTACAGGGCAACGGCAACAATTACGGGACTTTTAATTATTCTCAGCTTCCGATTAAACTCGGCCCGCTTGACGGAAACTGTGAGACAAGTTATGAATTTGTCATTCGCGACTGCAAAAGCGAAAAGTGTGCATTGGAGGGCCAACTAGGCAAGGTATGCTGCGAACAGAGCACGGAATGCATGCTCAGTGATTTCAGTGTACAGCGCACAGAATGCAACGCAGACGGCAATTTCTATGTGTCCGTTAAATTCAATTTTAAAAACGTTTCAGAGTGTTTTGTTCTTTACCAGAATGACAATCTTATAGGAAAGTTTCTCTACAGTAAACTCCCACTTGTTGAAATTGGGCCTTTTAAAGGAGATTGCCAGACGAATTATGTATTTTCAGTTCGCGACTGTGAAAAAGAGTCCTGCGTAGCTAGAGCAGAACTCGGAAAAGTATGTTGCTCAGTCAATGAAAATTGTAAGCTTAGTGATATTAAAATTGAAAAAACAAGCTGTAATTCAACTAAGGAATTTTATGCAGTTATCAATTTCAACCATAGTAATACTTCGGATTGTTTTACACTCCAGGGCAATGGAGTTAATTATGGCACATTCCAATATTCACAGTTGCCAATAAAAATTGGCCCGTTAAAAGGCGACTGCACTACCAACTATGAATTTCTCATTCGGGATTGCAAGAATGAAAAATGTGCACTCGAAGGTGTTCTTGGAAAAGTATGTTGTGAACAAAGTTCAGATTGCATGCTGTCTGATTTAACTGTAATTCGTTCAGATTGCAATGCTGACGGAAATTTCTTTATTAAAGTAGCCTTTAATTTTAAAAATGTCTCTGATTGCTTTGTACTCTATCAGAATGACAATCTGGTTGGCAAATTTGCTTACAGTCAGCTTCCATTGAAAGAAATCGGGCCTTTTAAGGGAGATTGCAGTACAAATTATGTATTCTCAGTTCGCGACTGCCTCAAGGAATCATGTGTCACAAGAGCAGAGCTCGGCAAGGTCTGTTGCAACAGTTCAGGAGATTGTCAGCTCTCCGGATTCAAAATTGAAAAGACAGGATGTAACGACCAACAGGAATTCTATGTCGTCCTTAACTTTACTCATACTAATACTTCGGATTGTTTTACCGTACAGGGCAATGGCAAAGTATATGGCACATTTAACTACTCACAACTTCCGATAAAACTAGGACCGCTCAAAGCTGACTGTTCAACCAATTATGAGTTTGTCATTCGCGATTGTAAAAACGAAAAATGCGCACTGGAGGGTCAGCTAGGCAAAGTATGTTGTGAAAGCAAGGAGGAATGCATGCTTTCTGATCTTACATTGACACGTACAGAATGCAGTGGGGATGGCACTTTTTATGTTAAGATTAATTTCAAGTATAAGAATGTATCCGAATGTTTTGTTGTGAGACAAGGCAACACCATCGTAGGCAAATTCAAGTATGCCTCTCTTCCAATTCAAATAGGACCATTTAAAGGTAATTGCATCACGAACTACAACTTTACGATTACCGACTGCGTTAAAGAATCCTGCCGACTTAAAAAATCACTGGGTAAAGTATGCTGCACTGCAACAAATAATTGCATGCTAGGTGATTTGAAAATTGAAAAGACCGGATGTGACGATAACAAAAATTTCTTTGTGTTTATCAATTTCAAATTCAAAAACCAGAGTGAATGCTTCACTATTCAAGGCAACGGTGTCAAGTATGGCACCTATAAGTATGCCAGTCTGCCAATCATTATTGGCCCATTAAAAGGTAATTGTGAAACCAGTTACGAATTCTTAGTTCGCGATTGTAAAAATGAAAACTGTACGACTTCTGCCAATATTGGTAAAGTCTGTTGTGAAGTACCTCCGTCTTTAGACTGCAAAATCTACGACCTAGGTGTTAAAACGATTGAATGTACGGGACCTCAACAATATGCTATTCAACTAAACTTTAAGTCCCAGGGAACAAAAGGTGTTGGATTTGATGTCTTCGACCAAACCGGAAGTTCACTTGGCTTCTATTCCTATCAGCAACTGCCTTTGGTTATCAAAGAATTTAAGTCACTCGGCACTTCGTCCGATTACCTGAAGGTTTGCGAGAACGACAATAATAAATGCTGCGCTGAACTCAAATTTGATGCCCTGAAATGTATAGGAAGTACGCATGGCAATTCTTTCAATTTGTCAGATGTCAAAGTGCTCCAGGGCAATCAGTATATCAGCATACACAGTGATTTCATTTTCCCTGAAGGCTTTAAATATTTTGTTTACGACATGACCGGAAGAGAACTTAAAATAACAGAGGCTTCACGTACAGAACAGGATATTATCCTCGAAGTGTCACAAGTGCCTGGTGGAATATTTATTATTCGCACAGAGAATAAATATGAATCCAGAAATCTCAAAATGGTGCGATAGCATATAAGACATATTTTTCACATGAACCGGTCTGCTATCAGCAGGCCGGTTTTATTTTTAATTTTATACAATGGATTACCTTGATATTAATCGTATTGCCTGGAATGAGCGTGTTGATCCACACTTAGCTTCAGAATTTTATGCTGTTCCGCAATTTATCAATGGACTCAGTTCACTCAAAGAAATCGAATTAACCATATTACCCCCTCTCGAAGGTAAAACTTTATTACACCTGCAATGTCATTTTGGGCAGGACAGCATTTCACTTTCACGAATGGGAGCCCTTGTCACAGGAATTGATTTCTCAGACAAAGCAATTGATCAGGCACGTAATCTGGCTTCACAATGCAATTCAGACGCTCAATTTATCTGTACGGATGTGTATAATGTACCCGCCGAGGTGCCCGGACAATTTGATATCGTATTTACTAGTTACGGGACCATTGGCTGGCTGCCGGATCTCAGTAATTGGGCTTCTGTGATTTCTCAAAAATTAAAACCAGGGGGGCAATTCATCATTGCAGATTTTCACCCTGTAATCTGGATGTTCGACGCACATTTTTCCTATGTCCAATATTCCTATTTTAACAAGGGTGCAATCATTGAGACAGAATCCGGAACTTATGCGGACAAGAGTGCACCAATTACAAGGCAGACCATTGGTTGGAATCACTCTTTTGGTGAGATCATAGATGCTTTACTCTCACAAGGGCTATCGATTCTGCATTTTAATGAATTCGATTATTCGCCTTACAACTGCTTTGAGGACATGTATGAATACGAACGCGGCAAATATAGAATCAACAAATTAGGCGACAAGGTGCCCTACTGCTATTCAATATCAGCAAAAAAACTGAATTAGTAAAGGCCAAGTGACTTTCTTATTTCAGGAGATAGCGGATATCCGAGCGAAGCGGCGATCCGCATATCATTCATGGCCGCATTATAATCATTGATTTTTTGTTCAGCCAGAGAACGCTGGTAATAGTAGTCTGCTTTTTTATTATCCAATTTGATAGCTTCACTAAAATCTACAATCGCTTCTTCTACCCTATCGAGTTGTAACTTTAGCATTCCCCGGTAATAATACATTTGCCCATCCAGCGGAATCTTATATAGGTAGCGATCGAGATCTGCCAGAGCAGCTTTGGCATCCCCCGAAATTGCACTGATATAAGCCCTGTTCTTAAGAAGATCGGGCAAAGTAGAATCTATTGCCGCAGCGGTAAGAATACAGTTTTTGGCTGTTTGAATATCACCCCTTTTGCCAGAGATCACCGCAAGATTAATCCAAGCGGTAATGTTTTTATCATTCAATTTTACAGCATTGGAAAAATAAGGAAAAGCCTGATCGATATCATTCAGCGACATCATATAATAGGTACCTAGATTGTAATTGGCTATAGACGATTCAGGATATTCTGAAAGAACATTACGCCACATCAGTTCTTCAGACTTCCAATTAGGAATATAATTTTTAGCAATAAAAAAATAAATAATGATCAATCTCAAGCCTATCGTCCACTGCAACCATTTCATGAT